>DASVZD010000293.1:0-30932 GCA_036391815.1 Rhodocyclaceae bacterium | reverse complement strand
TAGTCGGTGGAGCGCTTGCCGTGCGGCACTTCGATGCCGGTCAGCACGCGGATCAGTTGTTTGGCGCCGCCGGCGGGGTAGCGCGTCGGCACCGGGACGATCTCGATGCGTTGTTCGCCGGTGCTCTTGACGGCGGCGTTCATCGCTGCGATCGCCTCGGGCTTGTTGTCCTCGACGCCGATCAGGACCTGCCCGGCTTGCGTGAGGTCGCGCAGGATGGCGGCGCCGCGCACGATGGTCTCGCCGTACTGGCGCATCTGCATGTCGTCGCAGGTGATGAAGGGCTCGCATTCGGCGCCGTTGATGACCAGCGTGTCGAGCTTGCCCTTCTTGCCGGGGTTGACCTTCAGGTAGGTGGGGAAGACGGCGCCGCCGAGGCCGACCACGCCGGCGTCGCGCAGCGCGTCGCGCACCTCGTCGGGCGCCATGGAGCGCCAGGGCACCGGCTGGCGCTCGATCCATTCGTCCTTGCCATCGGGCTCGATCACCACGCACAGCGCGGTCAATCCCGAGGTATGCGGCATCAGCCGATGCTCGACGGCTTTGACGAGGCCGGAGGTCGAGGCGTGCACCGCCGAGGAGACGTAGCCGTCGGGGCCGCCGATCAGCTGGCCCTTCTTGACATGCTCGCCGGGGGCGACCAGCGGATGGGGCACGCCGCCGATGCTCTGGTGCAGCGGGATGACGAACTCCGCCGGCATGGGCGCGACGTCGAGGAAGTCGACGATCGGCTCGGTAGTCGACGGTTCCTTGTTGTAGTTCGGCTTGACGCCGCCGTTGAAGCGGAACAGCTTGCGCAGCGCGTTCATGCGGCCGCCTTTACCTTGATCGGATGCACCGGGTACTTCCACTTCCAGTTCTCGACGGTCTCGGGGATCGGCACCATGGCGATGCAGTCGACCGGGCAGGGCTCGAGGCAGAGTTCGCAGCCGGTGCAGCGCTTGGCGACGATGGTGTGCATCTGCTTGGCGGCGCCGACGATGGCGTCCACCGGGCAGGCCTGCAGGCACAGCGTGCAGCCGATGCAGGTGTTCTCGTCGATGAAGGCCACGCTCTTCGGCTTTTCGACGCCGTGTTCTTCGGACAGCGGCTTGAATTCGCGGCCGAGCAGGTCGGCGAGCTTGCGGATGCCTTCCTCGCCGCCGGGCGGGCAGAAATTGATGTCGGCCTCGCCCTTGGCGATCGCCTCGGCGTAGGGCTTGCAGCCGGGGAAGCCGCACTGGCCGCACTGGGTCTGCGGCAGGATGGCGTCGATCTTCTCGACCAGCGGATCGCCCTCGACCTTGAACTTGATCGAGGCATAGCCGAGCGCGGCGCCGAGGATGACGGCGCCCAGCGCCATGACGAGGATGGCGGCGATCATTACTTGAACTTGTCGAGGCCGGCGAAGCCCATGAACGCGAGGCTCATGAGGCCGCCCGTGATGAGTGCGATGGGGTTGCCCCGGAAATAGACGGGAATCTCGGCGCCCTCGAGGCGCTCGCGCAGGCCGGCGAACAGGATCAGCGCCAGCGAGAAGCCGACGGAGGAGCCGAAGCCGAACAGCAGCGACTCCATGAAGTCGTGGCGCAGCGCGATGTTGAGCAGCGGGATGCCGAGCACCGCGCAGTTGGTGGTGATCAGCGGCAGGTAGATGCCGAGCACCTGGTGCAGCACCGGGCTGGTCTTCTGGATCACCAGTTCGGTGAGCTGCACGATTGCCGCGATGGTGACGATGAACGACAGCGTGCGCAGGTATTCGAGGTGATTGGGCAGCAGCAGCCAGTGGTCGATGACGAAGCTGGTGCCGCAGCCGAGGGTCAGCACGAAAGTCGTCGCCGCTCCCATGCCGAGGGCCGTTTCCAGCTTCTTCGATACGCCCATGAAGGGGCAAAGCCCGAGGATGCGGACCAGGACGACGTTGTTGACGAGAACGGCGCCCAGCAGGATGAAGATGTAGCTGCTCATGTCGGGAATCTGAGTTGCCGCGGACCCCGCTGGCCCGCGAATCAGTAACCGCTAATTATCCCTGATTGCATTGCGCCAGACAACCCTGACTGTGCCGTAAGTATTAGATGTCACGGGTCGCGGCGACGCATTCCTTGACGAGTTCCGGCCCGCGGTAGATGAGGCCGGAGTAGATCTGCACCAGGGCCGCGCCGGCCTCCAGCTTGGCCTTCGCATGGGCGCCTTCCAGCACGCCGCCGGCGGCGATGACGGGGAGTTCGCCGGCCAGCGCGGCCGCCAGCGCGCGGGTGACGGCCGTCGACTTCTCCAGCAGCGGACGCCCCGAGAGGCCGCCGGTCTCGCCGCCGTTCGGAAGACGCTCGACCCCCGCGCGCGACAGCGTCGTGTTGGTGGCGATGACGGCGTCGATCCGGTGCCGCCGCAGGGCGTCGGCGATGTTCGCGACCTCGGCGTCCTCGAGGTCCGGGGCGATCTTCAGCGCCAGCGGCACATAGCGGCCATGGCGATCGGCGAGTGCGGTCTGTTTCGCCTTCAGCGCGCCGAGCAGGGCATCGAGTTCCGACTGCCCTTGAAGCTGGCGCAGGTTCTTGGTGTTCGGGCTGGAAATGTTGACGGTGACGTAGCCGGCGTGCGGATACACCTTCTCGAGGCCGATCAGGTAGTCGTCGGCCGCGCGCTCGATCGGCGTGTCGAAGTTCTTCCCGATGTTGATGCCGAGGACGCCGCGGTACTTCGCGGCCTTGACGTTGTCGACCAGGGCGTCGACGCCGCGGTTGTTGAAGCCCATGCGGTTGATGATGCCCTGCGCGGCCGGCAGGCGGAACAGGCGCGGCTTGGGGTTGCCCGGCTGTGGGCGCGGCGTGACCGTGCCGACCTCGATGAACCCGAAGCCCATCAGCGCCAGCGCGTCGATGACTTCCCCATTCTTGTCGAGGCCGGCGGCCAGCCCGATGCGGTTGGGGAAGGAGATGCCCATCACCGTGACCGGCTTGGCGGGTAGCGGCTTGCAGGCGGGCAGCAATCCGGCGCGGCCGAGCCCGCGCATGCCGGCGATGGCAAGCTCGTGGGCAGTCTCGGGATCCAGTGCGAAGGCGAGGGGGCGGAGCAGGGAATAGGGCAGCATGGCCCGGATTCTATCCGACGCTCCCGGCAGGGTCTTGCGCTAGGGCACTTCTTCCCACTTGCCGAGGCGCAGGATTTCCTGCGGCCGGAAGTTCTCCTTGTAGGACATCTTGCGGCTGTCGCGGATCCAGTACCCGACGTAGAGGTAGGGCAGCTTGAGGTGGCGGCACTGGCCGATCTGCCAGAGGATCGCGTAGGTTCCGTAGCTGGTGCCCGGCTGGTCCGGCTCGTAGAAGGTGTAGACGGAGGACAGGCCATCGTCGAGCACGTCGATGATGCTGACCATGCGCAGCACGCCCTTTTCGCGGAATTCCACCAGCTGGCTGTCGACGTGGGTCTGCAGCAGGAAATGCGCGTACTGGTCGCGGCTATCCTGGTCCATGCCGCCGCCGCTGTGGCGGGACGCCTGGTAGCGCTGATAGAGCGCGTAATGCTCTTCCTTGAAGACGAGCGGGCGTTCGTGGGCGACCAGCCCGGCATGCCGCTTCAGCGCCCGCCGCTGGGTGCGCGTCGGCTGGAAGCGGTCGGCGAGGATGCGCATCGGCACGCATTCGCGGCAGGCATCGCAATAGGGCCGGTAGGTGAATACGCCGCTGCGGCGGAAGCCGGCGCGCACCAGTTCGGCGTAGGTCGCCGCGTCGATCAGGTGCGTCGGGGTGGCGACCTGCGAGCGCGCCACGCGGCCGGGAAGATACGAGCAGCCGTACGGCGCAGTCGCATAGAACTGCAGCAACGGGAAGGGCGGCAAGTCGCGCAGGTGCGCCATGCATCAACTCCTGAATGCGTCCTTCACGGCGTCCGCGGGCCAGGGGCCTGGCGGTGCGCCGTCGGGAACGAGCCGGTCCAGCAGCGCGCGAAATTCGGCGCGCGGGATCGGTCGGGCGCCGAGGGAGGCGAGGTGAGCGGTTTCCATCTGGCAGTCTATTATGCCGAAACCCAGCCGCCGCAATTGCTCGCAAAGATGGGCCAGGGCGATTTTCGAGGCGTCCGTCCGGCGCGCGAACATCGACTCGCCGTAGAAAGCGCGACCGAGCGCGATGCCGTACAGGCCGCCCGCCAGTTCCCCGTCCACCCACGTCTCGACGCTGTGGGCGAAGCCGAGCCGGTGCAATTCCCGATAGGCGGCCTGCATTTCGGGCGCGATCCAGGTGCCGTTCTGGTGCGGCCGGGGGGTCGCGGCACAGGCGGCGATGACCTCGCCGAAGGCCGTGTCTAGGCGCACCTCGTGGTCGCCGCGCCGCAGCGTCCTGGCGAGCGAGCGCGAGATGCGGATTTCGTCGGGGAACAGCACCATGCGCGGATCGGGGCTCCACCACAGGATGGGCTCTCCCGGCGAATACCATGGGAAGATGCCCCGCGCGTAAGCGTTCAGCAGGCGCCGCGGCGACAGGTCGCCGCCCGCGGCCAGCAATCCGTTCGGCGCGGCGAGCGCCGATCCGATCGGCGGGAATACCGGCTCCGGCGGCAGCCACGGGATCATGGTGGGACTAAGGCGAAGGACGACGATGCCAATCTTACGCGCATCCGCCGCAGCGGTTGCTAGTGGCCGATCTTCGCCTCGTTGCCCCAGAGACGGGACATCTGGATCGGGAAGTCGACCTTGTCGATGGTCAGGACATCGGTGATCTTGTATTCGTCGCGCGAGGTCCGGCGCATCGTCGGAACTCCCATCGCGGCACCGCTGGCGCCGAGCACCGTGTAGGCAACCGGGCCGTCGGGATCGCCGCTCGGCTCGACGACCACGGCGACTTCGCCGTTGCGCAGGCGCACGATGGTTCCCGGGGGATAGATGCTGACGATGCGGATCAGGTACGCGGCGACCGTGGAGTTGATCTCCGCGCCTTTCTCCGTGTAGATGTCCTTCAGCACGATGCCGGGAGCGCGCGTGGTGCGGTAGTTGCGCACGGACACCTGCGCGCAGTAGCGGTCGGCGAGGCTGATGATCTTCGCGCCCTGCTCGATGTCGTCGCCGGCGATGCCTTTCGGATATCCGGCGCCGTTCTCGCATTCATGGTGGTGCTCCACGCACTTGAGCCACAGCGGATCCTCGACGCCCAGCTTGCGCAGGCGCTGCTCGCTTTGCTCGGGATGCGCCGCGATCAGGCTCTTCAGCTTGTCGTTCAGCGGGCCCTTGACCTCGTTCAGCTTGTCCTGGACCTCGTACATGCTGACGTTCATGGTCAGTGCCGCGGCGGTCACCTGCTGCGCCCGGTCGTCCGGCACCGACATCGCCTTGCAGATCAGGTTGGCGATGATGGCGGTGTTGATGTGATGGCGGACGGTGTAGCTATGGTCCTGGAGAAGATGGATGGTGGCGATCGATACGTCGGCGTTCGTTTCGCAGGCCTGGTCCACGAGCTGCGCGATGCGGCGGATCCGCGCCGGGAAGTCGCGCACCGCGCTGAGATCCTGGATCGGCAGGCCGAACAAGCGGCGGGCGTCCATGAGGAGCTGCAATGCGCTGGGTTTTTCCGGTTCCGGCGGCTTCGATGGCTGGCTGTCCCGGTACTGGCTGCTGTCCTTCTCGTTCAGGAAGAGCCCGTCTTCCACCAGGCGATCGAGGGCGCGCTGGGTGTCGATGACGGCGCCGCGCCGCAGCAGAAGAAGGCCGTTGGCGTCGAAGACGTTCCACGGCAACGGCTGCCCGACCCGGATTTCGCTGGCGATGACTCGATGGGACGCCACTGTCCAAAGACCTCCTGCATGAATTCCAAGATGGTGCTCGGTTCAACGCCGGGGGCTGGGGACGCAGGCTGGAATCTTACAAGATTCGAGGATGTCCAGGGATTTCCCTACCCCCTTGGCCCGTCCGGCGGGATCGAACGATGGCAGGGATGGTATGGAACAGCGGGCCACAAATAGCCCACAAACTTGCTCGGGCGATGCCTGGAGTCGCCCCGGGTCAGTCTTCCGCCGTGATGCGGCGCGCTCCGTTGAAGCGCTTCCTCCAGTAGGACTCGTTCATGTCCTCGATGCGGACGGCTCCGCCGGTGCGCGGCGCATGGACGAATTTGTTGTCGCCCAGGTAGATGCCGACGTGCGAGAAGGCGCGCCGCATGGTGTTGAAGAAGACGAGGTCTCCGGGCTGGAGCTCCGAGCGGCTGACGACTTCGCCTTCCTTGCTGATCTGCTTCGCGTTATGGGGAAGATAGAGGCCGAGGCCTTCCCGGAAGACGTGATTGACGAAACCCGAGCAATCGAAGCCCGTTTCAGGCGAACTGCCGCCCCGGCGGTAGCGGATGCCGATCAGGTCCAGCGCCTTTCCCAGCATTTCCTGAACCGATTGGACGGAGGCGGCCGCATGCCCGACCACCCGGTTGACGAGGGTCGGCGGAGCATCGGATGCAGGCGGGGCGGGCTCGTCCGCGTGGGCGCCGGTGGCGGCCATCAGGCCGGCTGCGAATAGCGCGAGCGCGGTTTTTCTTATTGCCGTCAAGAACATGGGGGCGGACTATAGCCGCGACGGCGGTCTCTGTAAACCCTCCCGATGTGGTCTCTCGAGTAAGTCATAAGTCAGAGTCGCGTGGATATAATCGAGTTCGATATAGTCTTAATGACAACAAATATATCCGGAGGACGGCCATGAGCTTCAAGGCGTACATGATCCATCAGGAGGATGGCAAGGTCGCCAGCCGCTTCGTCGAGATGGACGAATCCCAGCTGGATCCTGGCGAATTGACCATCGAGGTCGCTTACTCCAGCGTCAATTACAAGGATGCGCTGGCGGCGACGGGCGCGGGCCGAATCATTCGCCGCTTCCCCTGCGTCGGCGGCATCGACCTCGCCGGCAAGGTCATCGACAGCAAGGATGCGCGGTTTGCGCCCGGCGACGAAATCATTGCGACCAGCTACGACATCGGCGTCGCGCACCACGGCGGGTATGCCCAAAAGGCCCGCGTGCCGGCCGCCTGGGCGCTGAAGCTGCCGGCCGGCCTTTCGCTGCACGAAGCGATGGCGCTCGGGACTGCCGGCTTTACCGCCGGGCTGGCCGTGGTCCGGATGGAACACGACGGCCTCAAGCCGGCCGACGGTGCGGTCGTCGTCTCGGGCGCAACCGGCGGCGTGGGCAGCGTGGCGGTGGAGATTCTCGCCAAGCTCGGGTACCACGTCGTTGCGCTGACGGGCAAGCCGGAGGAGGCCGGCTACCTGACCGGCCTCGGCGCCAAGGAAGTCATGCTGCGCCAGTCGCTCGACCTGACCAAGCTCAAGCCGCTGGGCAGCGAGACCTGGGCGGGCGCCGTCGACAACCTGGGCGGCGACGTTCTCTCCTGGATGGCGAGCACCATGAAGGTGGGCGGCACCCTGGCCAGTATCGGCTTGGCGGCCGGCTTCCAGTTCAACACCACGGTCATGCCGTTCATCCTGCGCGGGGTGAGCCTGCTGGGGATCGATTCGGTCAATTGCCCGATGGACCGCCGCGCCGAGGTGTGGCGCCGCCTGGGCGGCGACATGAAGCCTTCGCACCTGCAGGCGCTGACGCGCACGATCGGGTTCTCCGAACTGCCGGGGGTGTTCGACGATTTCCTGAAAGGGCGCGTCAAGGGACGCACGGTCGTCGACCTCGCGCGCTGAGTATTCCAACACCAAATTACACAAGAGGAGTGGCGATGACGACGTACAAGGAGTTCTACAAGCGCTCGATCGAGCAGCCGGACGCCTTCTGGGGCGAGCAGGCGCAACTGATCGACTGGCACAAGCCGCCGCAGAAGATCTGCGACTACTCGAAGCCGCCCTTCGTCAAATGGTTCTCCGGCGGCGAGACCAACCTCTGCTACAACGCCGTGGACCGCCACGCCGCCAAGCGGCCTGACGCCCGCGCGCTGATCTACCGCTCGACCGAGACCAACGAAGAGAAGATCTACAGCTTCGCCGAGCTGAAGGCCGAGGTGATGCGCATGGCCGCCATCTACCAAAGCCTGGGCGTGAAGAAAGGCGACCGCGTGCTGATCTACATGCCGATGATCGCCGAGGCGGCCTTCGCCATCCTCGCCTGCGCGCGCATCGGCGCCATCCATTCCGTGGTGTTCGGCGGCTTCGCCTCGGGTTCGCTGGCCACCCGCATCGACGATGCCAAGCCCAAGCTGATCGTGTCGAGCGATGCCGGCATGCGCGGCGGCAAGGCCGTCCCCTACAAGCACCTGCTCGACGAGGCCTGCAGGCTGGCCCAGTTCCCGCCCGAGAAGGTGCTGATGATCGATCGCGGCATCGACAAGGGCTTCGCCAGGGTCGAGGGCCGCGACGTCGATTACGCGACGCTGCGCGCCCAGCACATGGACGCCGACGTGCCGTGCGTATGGATCGAATCGAGCGAGCCTTCCTACATCCTCTACACCTCGGGCACCACCGGCAAGCCCAAGGGCGTGCAGCGCGACACCGGCGGCTATGCCGTGGCGCTGGCGGCGTCGATGAAGCACATCTACTGCGGCTTCGAGGGCGAGACCTATTTCGCCACCTCCGACATCGGCTGGGTGGTCGGCCATAGCTACATCGTCTACGGCCCGCTGATCGCCGGCATGGCGACGGTCATGTACGAAGGCACGCCGATCCGCCCCGACGCCGGCATCTGGTGGAGCATGGTCGAGAAGTACAAGGTCAACGTCATGTTCTCCGCCCCGACGGCCATCCGCGTGCTGAAGAAGCAGGATCCGGCCTTCCTCCACAAGTACGACCTGTCGTCGCTCAAGCACCTGTTCCTGGCCGGCGAACCGCTCGACCAGCCGACGCACGAATGGATCATGGGCGAACTCAAGCTGCCGGTCATCGACCACTACTGGCAGACGGAGAGCGGCTGGGCGATGTTGACCTCCGTGCCGGGCGTCGAGCAGACCAAGATCAAGTTCGGCACGCCGAGCTTCCCGGCCTACGGTTACAACCTCAAGATCTTCCGCGAGGACGGCACCGAGTGCGACGCCAACGAGAAGGGCATCGTCGGCGTGGTGCCGCCGCTGCCGCCCGGCTGCCTGTCCACCGTGTGGGGCCAGGACGACCGCTTCGTCACCACCTACTTCAGCCTGTTCAAGGACCCGCTGGTCTATTCGTCGTTCGACTGGGGCATCAAGGACGACGAGGGCTACCACTTCATCCTCGGCCGCACCGACGACGTCATCAACGTTGCCGGCCACCGTCTCGGCACGCGCGAGATCGAGGAAGCGGTGCAGGCCCACAGTGGCATCGCCGAAGTGGCCGTGGTGGGCGTTAACGACCAGCTGAAGGGCCAGGAGCCGGTCGCCTTCGCCGTGGTGAAGGATGCCGCGAAGATCGCGACGCCCGAACTGCGCGACGCGCTCGAGAAGGAGGTCAAGAAGACCGTCGACGAGATTCTCGGCGCCATCGCGCGGCCCAAGCGCGTGTATTTCGTCTCCGGCCTGCCGAAGACGCGCTCCGGCAAGATGCTGCGCCGCTCGATCCAGGCCATTGCGGAAGGCCGCGATCCGGGCGATCTGACGACCATCGACGACCAGTCGACGCTCGAGCAGATCCGGCACGCGCTCGCCGGCTGAAAAGTGTTGCAAGCCGCGGCGCGTTCGCATAGAATGCGCCGCTCTTTGCAGGCGCGTAGCTCAGCTGGTTAGAGCACCACCTTGACATGGTGGGGGTCGTTGGTTCGAGTCCAATCGCGCCTACCAAATTCGCGGTAGGAAAGAGCCCCAGGTCCGACTGACCTGGGGCTCTTCTGCATTCGGCAGTCCCTCCTTTCGTTCGCGCTATCCAAACGGCATCTGCCGACCGGTACAATGCGAGCCCATTCGGCGCATCGAACCCAGGGAGACTCACATGTTCGCCAAGCTTGGCTTCCTTCTCGCCGTCCTCGTCTTCGGTGCGCTGATGTTCGTTGTCGGCACCCTGGCGCCGGAGAACGTGCGCATGCCGGTGGCGGCTTTCGGACGCGAGGTGGCTGCCAAGCTGCCGGGGCAGGGCGAGGCGCCCAAGGCGGCGGGCGAGGAGGCGAAGGCGGGGGCGGCCCAGGAGCCGGCGCCGATCGCTTCCGAATCCCTGCAGCTTCCCGTGCCCCTGCCGGCCAAGGGCGAATATGCGCTCCAGGCCGGACAGTTCGCCGTCCCCGAATTGGCGGAGGAACTGGGCAAGCGGCTGCAGAAGGCGGACGTGCCCTTCGCGATCCTGCCGGTGGTCGACAAGGACGGACAGAAGTGGTCCCTGGTGGCCGCGGGCAAGTACGCCACGCCCGATGAGGCGCGTACGGCGCGTATGGGGCTGGCCGAGCGGCTGGGCGTCACCGGCGCGCTGCCGGTCATTCTCATGCCGGCCAAGGATTCCTAGCCGAGCCGTCCGCGGTAGGGATTCGGCCGCCGCCAGCCGGCCTCGCCGTAGTTGTCCACGAAGCTCACCAGCACCTGGGCGAAGCCCTCGCCGCCGAAGAAGACCCAGGCGGTGGCCTCCTGCTTGTCCCGCGTGATGTACCAGAGGGCGTCGCCGCGGGCCAGGCCCCAGCTCTCCACCCGGTGCACCCATAGGTCGGCCCGGCCGGGGTCGTCGACGATGGCGACGCGGATGGCCGCCTCGCCAATGTCCAAGGTCTGGTAGATGCGGGCCATTTAACTTCCCCTTGCGCCGTCGAATATGAGGGCGCCATAATGGCTCATCCCTCTCTCCAACCAGTCGAAGACATGGAACTGCCCTTCCACCTGGGATTGCGCCATGACCGCCACATGGTGGGCCTCATCCGCCAGAACGACCGCAGCCGCGTGCAGCTTGGCACGGCCTATCCGCAGTCGTCCGATCCGCGGGCCCGCATCCTCGCCCAGTGGGGCACGCCTGCCCCTTCGCCGCGCCGCAACGATCCCGAGACCGTCGACATGCCGTTGCCGCGCCGCGCCCAGGCGGCCCTGGCCTACCAGGTCGCCCCGGAAATGCGGCACGAGCTGGCCACCGGCTTCGGCGCCACGCCGGCCTCGCGCAAAGAGGCCGGCGCGGGCCTGCTGGGACGCGCCCACCTGGGCGACCTGCCGCTCATGGACAACCGGCCGCGGGGCTTCGGCGCCGGCCGACATGGCGGCATGGCGACCGACGGCAAGGCGCCGTCGGGACGCGCGCGGTACTGACGGCGCAAGTCCCACGCCGGCCGTGGCGACGCTCGCGGGCCGGAAGGCGAGGCGGAACCGGTGGACCGATCGGGCGCACGAAGTCATTCGTCGTCGTCGCGCAATGGTTCCGGTGTATGGCTGCGGATAAGCACCGTCCGCTCGTACGGAATGCCACGGAAAACCTTGGCGCCGATCGGATGACCTTCGCGAGTTCGACCCCGCGTGTGTTCCAGAGCGCTGCCTTCGACCGGAAAGGCAGTGCCGGGCCCCGATTGCTGCACCTGGGTACTGTCGCTACGCAGACGGCGCGAGGCGATACCGATATCGATGTCGCTGGTTTTGTCGAACGGGGCGGGCGAGCCGGCGGAGGTCTTGCGCGAGTAGCTGACGCCCGTGACGGAGCTGCCGCTGACGAATACCGTACCGTCGCGCGCCAGCCGCGCCATCGGTCGCGTGGCATCGCGGAATTCCTCTTCGCTGGCGAAGCCCAGCGGATAACGGCGCTCGATGACGGTCTCCGCCACGGTTTTGGCGGGGGCTGTGACGATGGGCTTCGGTTTGGGCGGGGATATGGCAGGGGACGTCGATGATGTCGCCGCCTGAACTTTCGCCTTCTCCGCTCGTTCGGTCGCCTTCTTCTGCCAGAAGGTCAAGCTTGCTGTGGGGTCGACCTTCGCCGCCGAGAGCGAGGGGGGCGACGGCGGGGTATGCGGCAGGGCTTCCGATAGCGCAGGCGTCTTCGGCGCCACATGGGTGACCGGCTTGGCCAGCGTCGCTGCCGACTTCCTCGGGCTTTCCGCAAGTTTCGGCGCGGCCGTCAACTGGGTTGCCGAAGGCGAGCGCTTGGGGAGCGCCGGGGCGGAGCCCTTGCCGGCGCCGCTCTTGTCCCGTGGGCTTGACATGCTCTACCAGGACTCGAACGATGACGAACTGTCGCGGTTCATTTCTTCTCTCGCACGCTGGGTCCCGTCCGAGAAACATCGCCATGCTTGTAATAGGAGGGGGCGCTGTCGGGTCCGAACACCACCGCGGTATGCGTCGTTGTACTCAACTTGCCAAGAGGGCTCCGGGACGTTGCCTGGACGGATCCTTGGGTGGTCGGCCCCATATAGCCCACCACTCGGTTATGGCGTGCGCTCACCGTATCGATGGCCGCTTTGCGCTGTTCCGTGAGGTTGTTCGGGTTGAAGAAGGCTTTGATTTGCCCCCAGGTTCCCAGGGGCCGCTTCATGATCTGGTCCACTTCGGCCTTATGGGCCTCATACCTCCCCTTGTAGCTCGTCTGATTGAGCTCGTGCTCCAACGTCCCCGCGAACGTCTTGCTCCAATGCCCTGCGCTCTGCTCGATGGTTTGGTTCTGGAACCGCTTCCGGACATCGGGCAACGCGGATAAATCATGTTCGGTACCGCTGAAGCAGGAATTGACCCGGACCTGGCTTACTTTGGGAAGCCCCATCTGGTCGAGCATGGTCGCTACCGACTTGGCGGATTTGGCCTGATTGGTGTTGGAGTACATCGACGTGTCCCCGGGAGACCCATGCCCCTGGACGAACACGATGGGGTGGGAACGTTTGGTATCGACCCCCTTGAAGTCCATCATCGCCTGATCGGGATGGGACCATTGCGCCAACTGCTCGAACGTCTTGTATCTCGTAGTGTTCACCATTTGTCCGCTGAGCTCCTGCTGGGCCAACTGATGAAAGGCATCGCGCTGCTGGATGTCCTTGAAGACGGGACGGACCATGGGATGGTGATCGCTGAGCGCCTGCTCCCCCATCCCCCGCGAATTGGCCATGAAGTTCCGGACGTCGTCGTGCGGGGAGACCATGTATCGCTGCTCGTCGACCAGGGGCTTGAGACGGCCGCGATCGAAAGTCTCGATCTGGGACAGCATGACGTTGCGATTCATGTTTCGGGTCTCCGGGTTCTCCACACCCATCCGCTTCAACATGTCGGCTCGTTGCTGTTCCTTGGTGGGGGCCGCTGATGGCTGTTCCTTGCTGGGGGCCGCTGATGTGGGCCGTCTGAACAAGTACATGGTTTGACTCCTTTCAAAAGCGAAGAGCTAGAGGCATGCGATAGGCCTTTGGATGGACTCCCGTTGCGTTCCTTTCATGGCGTCGCCAGCAAAGCCGCTGCCCGCGTTTCCGAATCCATCGCCGCCAGCAGCCAATGCAGTTCGCCCACGATCCGCTCCCTTGCTGCCGGCTCACCGCGGCGATAGAACACCTCGTCGTCGTTTGGCGACACGGCGGCAATGCCCAGTTCCTCGAAGCCCAGCTTCTCCAAGGCGCGCCGCGAATGCGCGTTGTGCTCATAGACCTTGGCGTAGCAGCACTCGAGGCCCCAGGCTTCTTCCGCTTGCGCGAGCAACAGCGCCACGGCACGAGGGCCGAGACCGCGGCCCTGGAAGTCCGGGCCTAACCAGTAGTAGAAGAAGCCCAGGCCGCCGTGCTGGATCAGGCTCACGTTGCCGACGAAGCCGAGGGTGGCGTGCATGACGGCATAGATTCGCTGGTCGCCCAGGCGGTAGATGTCTGCCAGCCACTCGCGCCACTGGTCGTCGCCGGGAAAGGTCGGCAGACAGCACAGCTCGGCGACGGCCGGGTCGTGGTACTGCCAGGCGAAATCGCAGAGGTGATGGAAGCCGAGCGGTTCCAGCGCGAGTTCGTCGTCGCCGTGGCCGACGCCGTCGATGCGGCTCCAGCTTTCGCGCCAGGCGCACCACTCGGCAAGTTCCCGGTAGGCATCGGCGTAGCGGGTGTCGGCAGGTTTTGCAATCTGCCCGACGACGGCCAGGGCGAGGGCGGAGTCGGCATCGCCCATTTGGCGATAGGCGCGAATCAGCAGCAGGCTCGACGTGTCGTCCAGTTCTTCCCCTTCTCCCATGGCTTCGCCGACGGCCGCGGCCAGCGGCCAGTCGCACCATGCCGACGCCAACTCCAGCAACCCGGCGCGGCCCTGCGCGCGTAGAGCCCAGCCGTGTTCTTCCCAGACGCGGCGGAGAGCATCGAGCCACTGGCCGCGATGTTCTGACAACAACGACGACGACAGATCCAGCAGGTCCGTCAGCCGTTCCTCCAGTTCCCGCACCGGCCAATTGCGCAGCTGCAATTCCTGCCATATCGCGGTCAGGCCGCCTTCGTCGTTTGCCGCTCCAGCGCTCGTCGTGGCGAGGCGAGGCATCAGGGCGCTCCTAGTCTCTTGCGCGACTCGGGGTGGAGGGGCGTAGGCCGGTATCCGTGCATAGCCACCCTCACCGGGAAGGAATGGTTGCGAAGACGCCCTCAGGCCGCCGCTGGGCCGGGCCGATGATGGGAGCCGGCCGCCCATTCAGCCTTGGACGGTGCTGGCCGCCCTGGATGGCGATGCCGTAGCGCTGCTCCATGCGATCGATGTCGGACATGCTGGTCCTCCGTGTTGGTTCCCTCCGTCCCGGCGCCTTGGCCGCCGGGCCCCACTACAGCACGCGCTTCTTGACGCCTTCCATCCAGCCGCCCGGTACCGTTCCGAGGCCATGCTTTGCGAACTTGCGCTGGACGTATTCGTTGAGATCCGACTTCTTCTTGTGGTATCCACGTACTCCCGCCGAGACCGCCGCTTCCATCAACGATTCAGCGATCTGCTTTCTGAGCGCTTCGGGGCCCAGCTTCAGGGCCTTGCTCGCGCCCCCGCTGCCGAGTTGCGGATAGCGCTTGGTGAGTTGCGGGAGCAGGTCTGGCATCGAGACTTCGGTGCCGGTGTTGCGCGCGTTCCATTTCGAGCTGAGAACACGGGCCATGAGACCCCTGCCCACGTCGTCAGTGGTCGAGCCGATGGATTGCTTCCCGAAGGCCGCATAGGGCTCGTTGATCCGCAACAGAGTCGCGGTCGTCTGTCCAGCGTTGCTGTAAGTCTTGTCTCGCCATGTGTTGACGCCCTGCTGCGGACTCAGGGAGCCGCTGCTGCCTTTGACCAGCGCCTTGTTGGCCCTGGTCAGGTCGGTTACCGACATCGACTTGACCAAGTTTTCATACTTGGATGACATTTGTTCGGAGGGCTTTGCCACGAGCTGCTGCCAAGAGGTGCTTTGCGTCGGCGCAACCTGCGAGGTGAAGCCTTCGAAAGTGCCGAAGCCGCTGCCGCCCGGCTTTACCAGGAACGGCTGGGTGCCCTGCGTCCACTCCATGGCCTGGTACAGGCTCTTTACGCGCGGCACCTTTTCCGTATTGAAGATGCCGCCTGGTGGGGAACTCATGTACACGCGTTTCTCCTGAATCGTTGGGCTGCGTCGCTGCCGTGGAAACCGATTTGTCCGTCGCTACTCGCTATTCCCTTTTCGTCGGGCGATTGGGATTTCCGTCTTTGAATGGATCGAAGGGCTTCGCAACGGTCTTGTAGCGCTTCGAGAGCTGCTCGAGCGCCAGCTCCTTCCCCGTCAATTCAGGCTTTGGCGCCTTCTGTTTTTCCTGCTTTTCCATGGTTCGCACCATGGAACTCTGGAACAGGTTGGGCTTGCCGGTCTCCTGCTTGATCTTCTGCTTGACCGCGTTGATCGCCTGCTGGTTGCCCCTGTCGTGGACTTCCTTCCTCTGGCTGCCCTGCTTTCCCGGGATTCCCGTGGCGTGCGGGTTGCGGTTAACGACGATGCCGGTCTGCTGCGACAGCTTCTCCAACGTGGCTCCGATCGTCATGCCTCTCCTGGTGTTGCTCATTTTGCGGGTCCTCCCGTTGCGATTGAAATGGCACGGCCACAGGACGCTAGCCGCCTTTCTCCTCCCCGATCCCCAACAGCTCGAAGATGCTCAGGTGCCCGCCGCACTTCACGAAGACCTCGTGATACAGCTCGGCGGTGTTGAGGTGGCCCCACTCGACGGCCCGCTGGACCAGGTAGGGGGCGGGGCTGTGGGGTTCGATGCGCATCAGGTAGTCGGCGGCCTCGGCAAGGCGCGCGTAGGCGTCGGCGCGATTGCGGATGGGACCGCCGCCGCCACCGCCGCCTTCCGCGCCGCCGCCTTCGCCGGCGTTGCCGTCATCCGCACCGCCGCTGCCCCCGGCGCCGTCGGCGGCCTCGGCCTTCGGCGCGGCGCCGACGCGCACGCCGCGCTTGTAGAGTTCCGAAGCCACGATCGCCTGGATCTGGGCCAGCAGGCCGGCCAGGGTGTTGAGTCCGGGGGCGTCGTCGCCCCATAGGCGGTCGAGCGTGCGGTCGAAGCATTCGATCGCCTCCAGGGCGTCGGCGAGCTGCTGATGCAGGGCCAGGTGCGCTTCCGTGGGCGTGGCGGCCATGGCGGCGGCGAACTCGGCGCGGGTGATGCCCTCGACCGCCGCGTCGCGGCCCTGTCTCGCTTTCAGCCGCTCGTTGCGCGTGGCGGTTTCCCAATCGGCCCAGTGGTACTCGCGTTCGCCACGGCCGGCGGCGGTGATCGGCACCTGGCGCAACACGGGCAGCAGCTTCTCGTTCACCCAGCGCAGCACGTTGGCGCGGTACTCCCGGTCGCCGTCGGCCATGTGCGGGTAGAGGATCGGCCAGTAGTCGGCGCACAGGGATTCCATCAGCACGATGCAGGAGGCGATGCCGTCGAATCCGGTGCGGTTGATCTGCGCTTCCAGCAGCCAGGCCGCCAGTTGCAGGTCCTTGCTCTTGGTCGCGATGGCATGGGCGGCGATTTCGCCCACCTTGTCCCAGTCCGCCCGTTTGAGTTCCCGGGCCCACATGCCCATGGGAACCGTCGGGTCGTCCTCGCGCCGCGCTTCCTTGATGGCGCTGTAGACGCCGTTGGCGCGCAGCGACTTGCCGGCCGGCTGCTCCGCGTCGACGGGAATGAGCAGGGCATCCAGGGGAATGCCGAGCCGGCTCTGGAAGTAGCCTTGCGCTTTTTGAATCAGGTCGGCTCGCATGGTGCGTTCCTTTGTCATGTCACGCGATCCTCATCATGGCGTCGGCGCCCGCTGCGGGAAGGCGGGCGGGACGGGGACCGCCGTGGCTGCCTGGGTCTTGGGATCCACGGCGGAGACGCCCAGGCTCAAGTAGGCGCGGGACGTCTCCAGGCGGCCGGGCGCAGGCCCGGCCTTCTGTGCGCTGACGGGGACGACGAACTCGGCAATGGCCTTGCGGCCGCCGTCGGTGCCGGCGCCGGCCGGGACGGCGCGGGGCCGGTGGGCGTCGAGCATGCGCAGCAGCGCCCACTGGCCCATGGCGACGAAGGAGGCGGTCTGGCCTTCCACCACCAGGTCGCCCTGCGCCGGGTCGGCGACCGGGCGGTACTTCGATTGCGCGGCCCATTGCAGGTCCAGGTCCAGCACCTCGCCGACCGGCCATTCCAAGGTCGTGCCGCCGTTGGGATGGATGGCGGCGCGGGTGCCGGAGACGAGCCTCCAATAGACGATCTGTTCGCTGCCCGGAGACTGCTTGGGCAGGGCGCGGAACCCGAGGTCGAGGCGCAGCGATTGGACGCCGTCGGCCAATGCGGCGCGGAAGAAGTTCGCGGCACCATCAAGGCGGCCGAGGAAGGGGCGAATCTCCTGCCAGCGCTTGCCGTCCAGGTCGGCCACGGATGCCGCCAGGCCGGCGCGCTTGGTTTCGTAGTCGGCGAAGAAGGCCCGCACCGCTTCCGGCTGCGCATCGCGGGCATCGAGGCCGGCGAACGGATAGCGGCCGGCCAGCTCGCTGTTGAAGCGGCTCGCCAGGTCCATGTAGGTGGCATAGGCGTCGGCTTCGACGCGGTTGTCGCAGCGCCACCTGGCCTGGTCCTCCAGCCGCTTCCGCTGCAGCGAAAAGAAGTCGTGGCCCGCGGACTCGCTCCGATAGGCTGCCAGCGTCTTGCGGCAGTTGGCGTAGGTGAGGCCGACCAGGTCCTTGAGGATGTAGTTCTCCAGGAAGGCCACCTGCCCGTTGGGTTCCTTGAACTGGAGGTAGCGCCGAATTTCGGAAAGCGTGTTGTCCCAATAGGCGGCGCTGTCCTTGGCCGAGCGCTTCGATTCGTCCACCGCCTCGCTGTTGACGAGAAAGGCCACGTAGGGCGCCGCGTAGCCGCCCAGCACCTGCTCGCGCTGGAGTTGCCGCGCCAGGTAGTCCTTGGTTGCAGCGGCGTCGCCGACCGCATAGACCGGGGTGGCTCCGCCGTCCTTGGCCTCGGCCACCGGGGGATCGTAGAGGCGGCTGGCCGTGGCCAGGGCATCCACTTTCGCCAGCATGTCGGACGAGTAGTCGCGCGCGCACTGGCCGATTTGCGCGGCGCTGGCGTCCATGCCCATCTGCCGGTAGAGGCGCAGCGTGTGCAGCAGCTTGTCTACAATCCTGGCGAAATCGCCGCTGCGCCGCGCCAGTTCCTGGTCGGCCGCGGACAGGGGCTCGATGCCGGCTTGGTGCAGGACGTCGGCAACGGGCGACGGAATCTGGCCCTGGCTCATGATGTCGTCGAGCACGGCCTCCAGCTGAATGCGAGCCAAGTGGTCGTAGAGCGGGCGCCGGCCGGTGGCTGTCTCGGCCTGTTCGGCCCCCTGCAGCCGGGCGAAGCGCTGGTAGTCGCGGATGTAGCGGTTCGCCTCCTCGATGGCCTGCGGCTGCCATCCGACCCGGCCCGGCAGGCAGGCGAAGGGACGCGTGGCGGTCACCTGCATGAAATCCTCGCCCATGAGGGCGGCGAAGCCGCGCAGCTCGGCGGTCACGGCGGGGCTGATCTGCAGGTAGCCGGCCTTCTTCTCGAACAGGTTGCCGTAGGGCGGCATGTGGGCGGCGGCCAGTTTGCTCATCGCCGGTTCGTAGCAGGCGGCCCGGGAGAAGCGCGCGACGGCCTCGTCCAAGGCGGCAGGGAAGCCGTAGTCGGCCTTCAGCCGGCGGACGTCGGCGTCGATCGCGTCGGCGATCTTGCGGCAGGGATTTACCGCGTCGTTCGAGATCAGCCACTCCTTGCGCACCCAGTCGAGCCACCATGCGAAGCGGCGGGTGGCGCCGAGGACGTTGTCGCCGTGCGCCATCTGCCCGATGATTTCGTCGCCCAGCGCCACCTGGCGCTTCATCTCCGCGGCAAGCGCGGCGGCTCGGGTGCCGATGCGCTGGGTCAAGCCGTCTTCCAGGCCGGGCGGCAGCTTCGGGCGCCGCGGCTCATAGTCGAGCTTCGCCAGCACCTGGGCGAAGGTGCCGTCGTCGCCGATCTTCCGCTCAGGCGGTGCCTCGCCGTAGGCGTACTCGGCCAGATCCCACAGTTTCCTCACTTCCCGCTCGGCTTCGTCGATGCTGCTCGGCGTGGCGAGATCCTCGAAGCTGCGCTCCGCTGCCTCGAAGCGGGCCACCTCGGCGACGTAGTTCTGCAGATCGTCGCGCGACTGGGCAACGGCCTCGGCCGACGGCCGCTCGGCGCTCGCCGCAGGCGGCGCCGCGGCGAGCAGGTCGCGGGCCTTCTGTTCGAGGCGGCAGGCGAGGCCCGGCATGATGACTTTCTTGAAGGCTTTCTCCGAAATCACCCGCGTGCTCGTCTCCATGGCGCCGGAATAGATCCAGGAGACGGGGATGGTTCCGTAGGCCAGTCGAGTGTCGACTCCTTCGATCTGCCGCAGCAAGCGGTAGACCGTGTCCTTGTCCACGCACTCCTGGTCGGCTACGTCCGGCTGGCGCAAGGTCTCCAAGGCGCCGGAGAGAGCGTCGACCTGGTTCCCGAGGTGGATCACGGAGGCCGCCAGGGTCAGGCACAGCACGGCGAAGACGCCGATGGTGACTTGCTGCAGGTGGCGCAGCAGACGGTTGCGCGACCAGATGCTTTGCCGTGTCGGGCGGGCGAGGAAGGTTTCGGCGAAGATCTTGCGTTCGAAGAGGGCGTCGACGAAGTCGACGTCCTGGCGCGCCTCGTCGCGCCGGTTGCCGGCGGCTTCGACGCTGCCGGTGCAGTAGATGCCGCGCAGGTAGTTGTCGGCCTGATAGATGCTGGGCCGGAACACCGTGCCGAGGAAGCGCGCCAGGGGCGCCTCCAATTGCCCGAAGCGCCGGGGAAAGAGGAAGAAGCGGTCGCCGTCCTCGCCCGTGCCGCCCTGGGCTGCCGCCTCCACCTGGAGCTGCCGCAGGGCGCGGCCCATGGATCGCCAGGCGGCTCGTGCGCATTGCTCGGGTGTGCCGCCGTCCTGAAAGGAAGGATTGGACCAGCCCCACATCTCGCGCGTGCGCGCCTCGGGCAGGGCCTTCCAGAAGGCATCGAAGCCCTCCACCGCGTCGCACTGGGTGAGCACCAGGTACACGGGATAGGCGAATTCGAACTTCCGCTGGACGAGGGCGAGCTGCTCGTAGCATTGTTCCGCCAGGGCTTCGCGGGCCTTCGCGTCGGCGGCGAGCAGCGTGCGGGCGCTGACCGTGAGCACCAGGGCATCCAGGGGCCGTTCCGGACGGTAGTCCTCCAGCGCCGACAGAACGTTCCTCCAGCTCTTGCCGTCGGATGTATCGGCCGCCGCCGCCGGCAGCGCGCCCTCGGGGTCGATGACCACACCGCGGTTGAAGAAGCGCCAGGAGGTGCCTTCCATCGCCAGCCGGTGCTCGCGCAGCAGCAGTTCCTGGCGCCGGCCCGTGGTGATCGAACGCGCCAGGCTGGTCTTGCCTGCGCCCTGTTCGCCCAGCAGCATCACCCAGGGCACCGAGTAGCGCCACTCGCGCAGGGTGCTGAGATAGCTCAGGGCCTCGACCGCCTTGCCGACGACGCCGCGCCAGGAGTTCTCGGGCCGGGCGAGCGAGGGCAGGCGCACCCTGGACAGCAGCCCTTGCGCCGCCTGGAGCGGCGGCAGGTCGGCCTTGCGGGCGCGCACGATCATCCACACGACAAGGCCCAGCGCCACCAGCGCCAGCGCGCCCGCCAGGACGAAGGGCGTCATGAGCGTCTCATCCCTGGAAGTGGCTCATGAACGGCAGCACGATCGCCAGCCACACGACGGAGGAAACCGCGAGGTAAGCCGCCAGTGCGATGCCGCCGGCTCTGTACCAGTTGGCCATCGGGGCCAGGCGATGCTGGGTCGGTTCCGACAGCGCGTAGTCGTAGGCCTGGCGGAAGGCGGGCCGGTCGGACTCGGGCTCGCGGCAGGCGCGGATGTAGTGCAGCAGGCGTTCCCGGCAGTTGGCCAGGTTTGCTGCGCCCAGATTCCCGCGGTGCTGGCCCTGGAAGCCCAGTTGCAGGGCGATGAGGAAGACGGAGGCCACGTCGGCCCGCAGTTCGTCGTTCAGGCGCGAGCTGAGCAGGCGGTCCAGGTGGGTGAAGAAATCGCGGCCGGCGGCGCCGCTCTTGAACAGGGCGCGCTCCAGCAGGTAGTAGAGCCAGGACTCGCGGCCTTCCCAGCAGGTGCGTTCGTCGACGAGGAAGATCTCGTCGGCGAGCGCGGCCATGACGAAGCAGGCAAGGCGATGAGCCTTCTGCCGCGTCTCGGTGCAGGTGTCGCGCACCTCGAGCACCTGGGTCTGGATGCGGTTCTTCAAGCGGCTCGCGACCATCGCCGCCATTTCCATTGCATCCGTGGGCGGCGGATGGCCCTGGCGCGTCAGGTAGGCAGACAGACGCCCCTCGCCGATGGCAAGCTTGATCTCCGCGACTTCCTCGTAGAAGGCGGCGAAGTAGTCGAGCAGCATGCTGTCGCGTTCCTCTGCGTCGCCGCTCTCGGCATCGAAGGAGAAGTCCTCCGGACGATCGGCGGCTTCAGCCATCGGCCTTGCCTCCCGCGTCCTTGCCCGGCTGGATGCGGGCGCGATGCAGCACGATGGCCGCGGGCGGCAGCGGTTCCGTCGGCCCCTGGATCATCAGCGTGCCGCCGCGGCGGATGACCGACTGGCGCTTGTTGTCCAACTCGATCGGCTGGTCCGAGATCTCGAACAGCAGGGCGTCGGGCCGCACCTGCAGGTTCTTCGCCACTCCCGGATCGACGGCGCGGACGCTGGCGCCGGGCAGGCGCCGCTGGGCCAGGGTCGGCATCAGGCTGTCGTTGGCGATTCGCGATTGTTCCATCCAGCGCTGGAGGTCGGCGGCGCTCTGCCCGTTGGCGGGCTTGAGCTCCACCATCAGCCGGTGCACGCTCATGTCGTCCGGCAGCCGGCGCGTGAAGGACGTGCCGGAGACGCGCTCGAAGAGCAGGGACTCGAAGCCGATGCGAAGGCGGTCGAGCTGCGCGTTGACGAAGTCCACGGCCTGGCGGAAGCCATCGATGCAGTCGTCATGGCGATAGGGCGGCAGCAGCGGCGGCATGGGATCGGCGCCGATGCCCGCCACCTGGCCGACGAGGCCCGCCAGGGCGACGTAGAGATCGAGCGGGTGGGCCGTTCGCGATTCCACCAGAATCTCCAGCGGCGGCAAGGCGGCCGTCAGTCGGCGGGCGGCATCGATCTGCCGGCGCGTCTCGGGATTGGCCAGGGTCACCGTCACATCGTCGGTGGCGCGCCGGTCGCCGACCAGCTCCTTGGCCTTGTTGCGGATTTTCGGCAGCAGGTCCTCGAGCAGCGATTGGATGCCGAGGGTCTTGTCGAGGTGGCCCGAGGCGCCGCTGCGCAGCATGGGCGGGTGGTAGCCGGTCAGCACGAAGCCGCCCTTGGTGGTCTTGCGCACTTCGGCCAGCGCGAAGGTGACGTACTTCTCGGTGAGTTCGTGATCCGCCAGCAGGCTGAGGATGGGGCGCATGCGGCCCACCTCCACGGGCCGGTCGCCGGTGTTCTCGTCCTTCTCCAGGCTGGGCGGCAGCGATTGGTAGCGCTGGATGCCGGAGTGGAGACTGGCCGCACCTTCCTCGCGCTTGGGGACCGCCAGATGGAAGCGCGCCTTGCCGGCGCCGTCCCAGGCGATGGCGGGGGACTTGAGGTCGTAGGAGAGCGAGGTCTCGCGCCGGCTGTCCGGAAACTGGGCCTCCAGGCCGTCGGGAAAGAGCCCCTGCAGGCGGTCCACCTTGAGCAGCCCGTTCTGCAGCGCCGTCTGGTCGAACGCCAGGTCGAGGAGGCCCCAATAGTCGGGCCGCAGGCAGGCCGTGCGGCGGAGCAGCTGCTGGTGCCAGCGGATGTCGTTCTGCTGGAAATGCTGGGGCGAGAGCAGCATGCCCTCGGACCACTGGAGGGGATCGGGGAGCGGGGCCATGTCCATGGTTTCTTCCTCGCGTCTTGGCTCAGGGATTGGAGACGGCGGCGGCGCCTTCGCCAGCGGTGTATTCGATGCTGCCGGCTTTCAGCCGGACCACGGCGTTCCTGAACGCCGTCAGGTTCACCGGGAACTGGCCGTCCTTGTCGATGTAGTTGGCAAAGAGGAAGACGGCCGCGGGTTGGTTGCCGAGCCTGGGCACGGGGGCGTCAACCGCCGTGGCGGGCGGGACCTGGAGCGACACCACCTTGAAGTCGGCCGGTTGGCTGGCGACGACGCCCTGGCGCTTGGCGAACCATTCCGGTCCGCTCTTGGGCAGCAGCGCGACGAGATCCTTGTCATACACGAACACCAGGTCCACGGCGGTGGCCGTATCGCGATTGGCATCCGGGTCGGCAATGACGCGCAACTGCACCAGTTCCGACTTGCCGGTGAAGGCGGTCTTCAGCCATCCCAGGGCGCCGCAGCCCGGCAGCGGCAGCGCGGCGGCCACGGCGAGGAGAAGTGCGCGCGACGTTCTCATGCCAGCACCAGCACCCGGATCTGGGCCGGCGTGAGGGAGAAGCCGACCATGTTCGGCGACATGCCGTTCTGGCCGTGTAGGGAGGTGAGCCGCGTGCAGAAGACGGCGCCCACCAGCGTCTTGAAGCTGCCCAGCATGGGCCGGTCGGGCCCCATGATCATGCCGGAGGCGACGCCCATGGCGACGCCGGCCTGATCGCCGTTGCTGATGGTGCCCATGGTCAGCAGGTTCTCCGCCAGGCCGCCGCCGACGATCACCTTGAACTGGCTCGGCACGTGGGTCACCGAGATGGCGATGTTCGGGTAGGGGATGGGCACCGGCACCGGCATGGGCGTGTTGCAAACGTCGGGGAACGCGAAGTTCATGACGCCCAGGTTGATGTTCATGAACATGTCATAGTCATCCCATGCTGATGCGCTCGCCGTCGATCTTCACGTCCTTCTCGGCGGTGATGATGGCGTGGGCGCCGTGCAGGCGGAACAGTTGCCGGGCCTCCAGCAGCGCATGGCCGAGGCGCCCGACCCAGTGCTCGGCGTGCTGCACGAAAGCGTCGGCGGCGGTGACGAAGAGGTTGCGGCCCTGGAGGGAGATGTTCCCGGCTGCCGACGTCTCGGCATCGCCGAGGGAGCGCAGCGCCAGGCGGGAGATGGCCTCCAGCGCCAGTACCGGCGCCCGCAGCTTGAGCGTGGCGGCGCCGGCCACCGACAGGCAGGCGGCGGCCGCTGCGTCGCGATCGAGGACGTGCGCGATCCGGCATTCGCCGCCGCGCAGCGCCACGACCAGCACCCGGTCGCCGGGCAGGGGCTGGAGCAGGCAGGAGGCGGCGCGCCGGGCGAGCCGGCCGTCGTCCAGGCGGAACGCATCCTCGTCGGCGAGGGCGGTCACCCGCGCCTCGGACCAGGCCGGTTCGGCCGGCGCCACGGCGGGAGTAGTCAGGGGCAGGGGACGCATGGTCTTTTCTCCGCTTGCAGGCTGCGGGCCTCGGCTGCCAGCAGCGCGGCATCCGTTTCCCTCGCCTTGCGTTTGTCGGCGCCCAGGAAGGAGACCGGGGCGATGTCGATGGCGTGCAGATTGCATAGCGCGAGATTCGCGCGGCCGAAGTCCACGTTCATGCCTTCGGCATGGGGGAGGCTGGCGAAGCGCAGGTCGCAGCCTGCGAAGGAGACGTTCTCCAGCCGGCTCCGGCGCCAGGTGCTGCCGGCAAGGCGCGCGCCGTCCAGGCGCACGGTGGACAATCGGGCCTCCTGGAAGACGCTGCGCTCCAGGTCGGCTCCAGCCAGGTCGGCCCTTTCGAAAGCGGCGCCGAGAAAGAGCGTGCCGGGAGCCTTCAGCTTCGACATGCGGACATCGGCGAAGCGCGCCTGGCGGCAGAGCGAGCCGGAGAGATCGGCGCCGCTCAGGTCGGCGCCCGAGAAGTCGGCGCCGTCGAAGTTGCAGCGGGTGAGGGAGAGCCCCGCCAGGTTCTGCCCGCAGAGCCTTGCGTTCATGAGCACCGCGGTACGCCCGGCGATGCCTTCCAGCCGGGTCGCCGTGAGATCGGTGTCGTTGAGCACGACCTGGTCGAGCACGGCTCCCGACAGGTCTGCGCCGTCGAGCTTGGCCGCGATGGCGGCGACCCGGGTGAGCCGGGCGCGCGCGAGGTTGGCGCGGCTCAGCACGCATTCGGACAGCACCGACATGTTGACCCGGGCGCCGGGCCACTGCGCGTCCGTAAGATCGCAGCGGGAAAAGGTCAGCGCTTCGGTCGGGTCGGCGGGCAGGCGGGCGCCGGCGAGCGCGCACTGGGTGAAGACGCTGCGCCCGAGCGTCGCCGCGGAGAGGTCGGCGCCGGAAAGGTCGCAGCCGACGAACACCGTGGCCGTGAGGTCGCAGCCCGTGAACCGGGCGCCGGCAAGGCGGCAGTCCTGCAGCAAGGCCCCGGCGAGCACGCGGCCCGAGAAGTCGGCGCCCGTCAGGTCCAGGGCCTGGAGGGGACGCTTGATGCGCAGGCTGCGCTCGATGGCGGGCCAGTCGAAGATCATGCAGCCCTCCGCTTCGCATCGAGGCGCACGCCCTCGAGTCGCGCGCCGTCGAACCTGGCCTGGGTCAGTTCCGCCTGGACGAGGTTGGCGCCGGTCAGGTCCGCGCCGGAGAAGTCCGCCTTGCGGCACAGCGCCTGGAACCAGTCCGAGTCCGCGGCGCGGCAATCGGCGAGCCGGGTGCCATAGAAGAGCGAGGCCGAGAGCAGGGCGCCGGAGAGGTCGGCCGCGGACAGGTCGCAGCGGCCGAAGTCGCACTGGCGCGCTTCGGCGCCGGCGAAGCGGGCTCCCCGGAAGGCGGCGCCGTTGAACCCGCAGCGATGAAGCCGGGCGCCGGAGAAATCCGCCGCGCGCCAGTCGGCCTTGCCGCCGCCCTGCACGCCGGTGAGCACGGCGCCCTGCCAGCGACTGCCGGACCCGTCGGCATCGAGGAAGACGCAGGCGTCGAGCCGTGCTTGGGCGAGATCGGCGCCGGCGAGGCTCGCTTGCAGCAGCACCGCCATGGACAGTTGCGCCTCGCGCCAGCGGCTGCCGGCCAGCCTGGCCTTGGGCAGGATCAAGCCGCGCCCGCGGCAGCGATCGAAGACGGCGCCCGAGAAGTCCGCGCTTGTGGCCAGCAGGCCGTCGAGGCATGCGCCGCTGAAGTCGGCCTCGGGCCAGGATGCGTCCAGGGCCTGGACGTCGGTCAGGTTGGCGCCGTCCGCCCGTGCCTTGCGGCCGCGGCTGCCGCTCAGGTTGGCGCCTTGCAGATGGGCGCCCGTGAGGGTGGCGCCTTCCAAATTGGCACCGGTGAGGGCGGCGCCTTGCAACCTGGCGCCCGACAGATCGGCGCCGGACAGGTCGGCGTTTTCCAGCAGCGCTTCCCGCAGGTCGGCCCCGGCGAGCGATGCGCGCTGCAGGTTTGCGCCGGCCAAGTCGCGGCCGGCGAGCGGGATTCCGGCATGGTGCCAGGCGAGAGCCTGAGCGCCCAGCCGGCACGCGACTTCCGCGGGCAGCGCATCGCACGCGGGCTTGGGCGCGGCACGGCGTGCGCGGCGCTCGTGGGCGCGGGACTGTGCCAGGGCGGCCAAGGCCTCCCGGTCCGCGACGACGTCGGCCAAGTTCCGACAACGCTCGTCATCCTCCGGCATGCCGCCGACGAGGTCCCAGGCGGGTTCGGAGGCCTTGGCGAGCGCCTCTTGCCATCGGGCTTCGATGTCCGGTTCCGGCGCGGAAGCCGCGGGCAGTTCCGCCAGTTGCGCGTCCAGTTCCAGGCGCCGCGCCTCGCCTTCGCGCCGGGCATCGTCGGCGAGCCGTGCCGCCTGTTCCAGGAGGTTCGAGAGATCGAAGTCGCCGGCGGCGATCTCCTCCTCGCCCGGCGGTTCCAGGGGCGGGGGCGGCGCAGAAGCGGCGGGAACCTCCTGTTCTCCGAAGTGCGCCGCCAGATCCTCGTGCATGGCCTGCAGCAGCGCCAGGCGCTCGGCTTCGCGGGCCTCGCGCGCCGCCTGCCGGTAGGCCGCGAGCTGCGCTTCCTCCTCGGCGGTGCGCGCGGGCGCAAGCTGGGACTCGTTCATGGCATGCAGCACGGCGGTGGCCGGATCGAGGCGCAGCGCCATGACGCTGCGATAGTGGTCCAGGTCGCGCGGCGCGTCGGGGCGCTCGTAGCCGACCATCAGGGCCGCCACGTCCTCGCCGTCGCAGTCGGCCACTTCCGCCTCGCCGTGCCAGACGGCGACACCCAGCAGCTGATCGGGCAGGAACCAGACCGTGTCCCAGCGCAGCGGGATTTCCTCGGCCGCCTCGGCGGGCGCGTCGCGACGCAGCAGGAAGGCGCGCGCATGCAGCGCCGGCAGGCGGCCGGCGATCGCCGGCAGCGACGGATGCATGCCCTCGAGCCGATAGGCCTCGCCGCCGGTGAAGTAGCCGCCAAGCCACTGGTCCTCGGCGGCACGGTTGAAGATTCGCCAATCGATGTCGGATGGCAGGCCGGGGAAGTCGTCGCGCAGCCAGTTGCCGCCGTAGGTTCCGCCGCGGCCCTGGCGCGGCGTCCAGCGCAAGTCGATGGGCCCCAAGGCGGCCGGCGGACGGTGGCGCCAGTGGCGCATGATCGGCATGCCCGGATATTCGAGATTGGGCAGCAGGCCCCGGTTGGGACCGACGAGACCGGCCAGGGGATTGCCGGTGTAGCCGCGGCCCACCAGGTTGCCCTTGTGCCGCGGACCGCCGAATGCGCGCGCGTATCCGAGCGGCATGGAGGCGAATGCTTGCGGCTCGGTCACCCGGTACCACGGGATGAGGCCGTAGTGCCATTGCCGGTCGCCGACGACGCGAACGCGCTTGTCCACCCCGGCGCAGGAGAGGCGCACGCCCATCTCCTTCACCGGCTTGCCTTCGGGCGCATGGGCGTGGCCGCAGAGCAGCACCTCGCCGCATGCCTTCGGCATGACCTCGTCCAGCGGCTGGTCCTCGGGCAGGCTGGCGAGCACGGCCGGCCACTGCAGGTTCTCGGTGAGGAAGCGCCCTTCGTGGCCGGCGTCGGCACCCAGGCGGAAGAAGCCGATGGCGGCGACCGACAGGCGATCGCGTCCCGCATGGCGGTAGGTCTTGTGGAGCAGGCCGGCGGTGAGGGGTTTGACGATCTTCATGTCACATGATGATGATGATGGTCGCGGTCATCTCGACCTCGCCGCCGTTGAGATCGATCTTCATCTCGGGTGCGGCGGCGCTGATGGAGACGCCGGGGCCGGCGAGGCTGATGCTGCTGTGCAGGCCGACCATGGAGACCGAGTTTGTATTGCCGGCGACCGAGATCTCGGTGCTCGATCCGGTCACGGAGGTGCGCAGCGAAGCGCCGGTGACGTTCGTGTCCGTGCTGACGCCCGTGATGCTGACGTTCGCGGCGGCGCCGGTGAGGTTCATGCCGGAACTGGTCCCCGTCATGGCCGTGCTGGTGCTGCTGCCGGTGAGCGATTGGCTGACGACCCTGCCCACCGCCGAGACGGTGCTTTGGGAGCCGATGGCCGAGACGCTGCTCGTCGAGCCGGTCAGCGAGACGTCGCTGCCCTGGCCGAGCAGGGCGACGGAGCTGCGCATGCCGGTGAGAGACGTCTGGCGGCTCATGCCCTCCATGGAGGTGACGTTGGAACTGCCGGTGGCCGAAAGGGAGGTGCTGCTGCCGACCACCTGGGTGCTGGTCGACATGCCGGTGGCGCTGGTGCTTGACGCCATGCCCACCAGCTGCGTCGTCGTGGTCTCGCCGGTGGTGTCGCTGCTGGTGTTGCTGCCGGTGGTGCTGGTGCTGACGTTGGCGCCGGTGGTCGAGGTGCTCGTCTGCTTCGTCGTCGTGGAAATGTTCTCGACGATGTTGTTGGTGCTGACCGATTTCGCGAGCTGGTTGACCGTCGAATAGCTCTCCGTATTGTCGAATTCGGACTTGCTCCAGCTCTTGGCTCCTTGCTGCTTGCCGTAGGTGGAGCCGTAGGATTCGGAGGCGGACAGGGTGCCGTCCTTGCCGCTCTCGGAGGTGCTGTAGCTGTAGGAGGCTCCCTGGGAATAGGCGGTGTCGCGGAAATGGCCGAGGGAGAATCCCAGGGCGCTGCCCGAGTCGTAGGCGTCGGTGACGATGCCGATCGCCTTGTCCAGCGCCGACTGCGGCGTTTCCTTGCCCAGGCTGATGTTCTGGCCGTCGCCGTAGTGAGTGTTGTAGCCGTTGCCGACGTTGGTGTTCGCCGTCCACTCGCCGGGCACCACGACCTTGCTGCCGTTGGCATGGACGATCGCCTGCACTTCGGGCAGTTCGGATTCGTCGCTGGAACGCGCCACCACCACCATGGTGCCGATCTCGGGCACCGTCTGCATGTGGGATGCGAGCTTCACCCACGACGGCTCGCCCGCAGGCCCGTCCGTGGAGAAGACCACCAGCACGCCGTCGGCCATCGCTTTGCTGGGCGTGGCGAGCTTGTCCTCGAGGGTGATCTTGGTCAGGTCGAAGTTGTCCTTGCGGTAGAACTTCCATCCCGACGGCGCGGACTCGCCGCTGTTGGCCACCACGGTGGCGAGGACCGTGCCTTGCTGGGTTTCCTGGAGGGAGAAGGCGTTCACCAGTTCGGCGGCGCTGGTGGCCTGGAACTTGTTCGAATAGGCGCCCTCGAGGCTGGCCTGGTGCTCCACCTGGGTGAGGACGAAGCGCTGCTGGTCCAGGCTGGGCTGCATGGGAGAGGAGGCTTCCTCGTCCAACGCTTCTCCGGCGACCTGGAACTGGTGGCCGGCGCGCAGGCACGCGGAATTGCTCGCGCCCGAGAACTGGATGCCGGAGGCGGCCAAGGTCTGGGCCGTGGCGTCGGTGTAGTCCTTCACCTCCGTCTTGCTGCAGCCGTATTGGTAGATCCGGTAGAGGCGGAAGGGCAGCTCGCCGGGATCGCGCGGCAAGGCGTGTTCGAAGGTCTGGTAGTGGGGCAGCGAGTCGCGCTTTTCCCAGGTCTCCTCCTGGCGGGCAAAGACCGTCTTGACGCCGCTGCTCACCATGTTCCGGGCGTAGCTGTACTGGGATATGGCGTCCGACTGCGCGAGGCCGAGTTCCTCGGCTCCGGTGAACGTGTAGCGCAAGGCGCGTCCGTCGGCGAACACCGGCGGATAGTTGGGCCGGTTGTCGAACACCAGCACGTGGCGGTCGCCGGCGTGGCGGTAGTAGTAGAAGAGATGGGCTTTGCCCATCAGCCGGCGAACGAAGTCGTAGTCGGACTCGCCGGCCTGGAACCAGTCCTGGATGCGCGCCGACGCGAGGTTGTCCTGGGCGGCGACGCGCTGCATGTCGTAAGCGACGCGGTGCTCGTCGAGGACGGCGGCGATGGTCTCGCGGACGCTCTTCTGGCTGAAGATGCGGTAGTGGTTGGTGAGCGTGAGGCGCCACAGGGCCGGCCGGACGGTCAGCCGATACACGCCGGGAATCTCCATGGCGAACCCGGCCGCGATGCCGTTGAAGAGGGACAGTCCGTCCGCGGTGCCGCCTTGCAGGGCCTGCCGGAAGCGGCCCTCGGCCCAGGCGGGATCGTCGGCGGTGGCGCCGGGAACGGGCAGTTGAACGGCGAACGTCACGGCGCGCCCCATGAGCGCGTCGAAGCGGATGCGTTCTTGCCGGTAGTCGGTGTTGCCGTGCAGTTCGAGGTTGAACTCGAAGTGATCGGAGACGTGCTCCTGGCCCTGCAATGCGACCAGCCGAAAGGTCTCGGCGCCCAGG
>DASVZD010000292.1:0-16271 GCA_036391815.1 Rhodocyclaceae bacterium | reverse complement strand
CGGCCGTCGAGTGGCGCGGCTTGGCGGTCGTCGCAATCGACGCCGGCGTCGTGGCGGCCGTGGCGGGCGCCGGCGTGGCCCATGCGCCAGGCGCGGCGAGCAGGGCGCCGGCCGTCAGCGCGGCCAGGGCGAGCTTGAATCTGGATGGCATGTCGCTTCCTTCGGCAATGTCTGGGATTTGCAGCGGGTGCGCGGGACGGCTCAGCAGCCGCCGCCGGAACCCGAGCCGCCGCCGCCGCTCGCCGCGCCCGGGGTGCCGCGGATCAGCGCCGGTGCCGGCTTGTTCGGATCGAACACGACGAACTTCTCCTGGTCAGCCGCGACCTGGGCCATCAGCTCGCCGACTTCGCTGCCGAACAGGCTGCCGATCAGCTTGGCGTTCATCATGCCGATGTAGACCTTGCCGTCGCTCTTCTTGTAGACCGAGATCTTGCAAGGCATCAGGATGGACAGGTAGCGCAGCGCGTCATTCTTGAGGATCGGCCCGGAATAGCGTGTGCTGCAAGCCTCGACCATCAGCACGGGCAGGGTGTTGCCGCCGTCCTGCTCGACCGCCTTGCCGGGATTGCGCAGGCCGACCAGCGACCACTTGTTGCCGGCGGCCTCGATGTTCTGCTGGATGCGCGCCGCGGTTTCCTCGACGCTGTATGGGCTCTGGATTTCCCTGAACATCAATTTGCCCGCCATGTTCCAGGCGAGCAGGGCGGCCAGGGCCAGTCCCGCAGTGAATCCTCCGATCAGTTTCAACATCTTGTCCCCTCCCTGTTCTTGTGAAAGCAAGTTGGGCGGCAACGCAAGGAGTGTGCCGCCCGGGGAAGCCCGTGGTATCGGGGCTTTGCGGCCGGGAAAATGATGTTTGACTGCCCGGGGTGGCAGTCGTCATGGCTGGAGTGACAGCGAAGGCAGTCGCGGGCGAGGGGGCCGGCGTCCGCGGCCTGGGCCTGCTCAGCCCGATGTCATGCCGGCCGGCGCACCGCCAGCAGCGTGCAGTCGTCGGCGAGCGGGATCGGTCCCGAGAATTCCAGCAATTCGTTGCGCACGGCCGCCAATAGGGCGCCGACGCGCTGCCCCGCCGTGTGCTCGAGCGCCGCCATGAGGCCCGGCGTGGAGAATTCCTCGCCTGCGCCGTTGCGCGCTTCGGTGACGCCGTCGGTATAGCAGAGCAGCGTCGTGCCCGGGTCCAGCCGCGCCTCGAGCGTGCTGTAGCGCGCGCCGGCGACGGGGCCGACCAGCATCCCCCTCGGGAGGGGCAATTCGCGGGTTCCGGCTGCGGAGACCAGCAGCGGCGGCCAATGCCCGCCGTTCGAATACGACAGGCGGCCGCTCGGCACGTCGAGGAAGCCGCAGAACATGGTGGCGAACATGCTCGCCTCGTTGCCGACGCTCAATTGCGTGTTCAGGTGCTCGAGCAGCCGGTGCGGCTCGTCGATGGTCATGGCGGCGATCCGGATCAGCCCGACGATGCGCGCCATGAAGAGCGCCGCTGGAATGCCGTGGCCGGAGACGTCGCCGATGCAGACGAACAGCCGCTGGGGCGAGACGAAGAAGGCGTCGAACAGGTCGCCGCCCACGCTGGACGCGGGCGCCATGATGCCTTCGGCCTCGATGTCGTCGCGCTCGGGGAACAGCGAACCGCGCTGCGGCAGCATGCTGCTCTGCAGTTGGCGCGCGATCTCAAGTTCCTCGTGCAGGTGCTCCAGTTCCAGGCGTTCGCGCTGGGTCTTGAGGATCGCCTCGTTGCCGTGGCGCATGCGCTCGGTGAGGAGCGACAGCAGGTTCCGCGCGACGCCGGGGATGGTGTTGAGGCGCTCCCAGAATACCTGCGGCGGCAGCCTGAGCACCGCGGAATCCTCCGCGGCGCAGACCAGGGCGGACACGGCCTTGCCGTCGATCGCCGACATTTCGCCGACGCTTTCCCCCGGCAGGATGGGAATGCCGCCTTCCGCGGTCGGCGTGCCGTCGAGATAGGTGGCGAGGCGGCCGCTCAGCAGCAGGTAGACCGCGTCGTTCGATTCCCCAGGCCGCAGCAGTTCGGTTCCCGCCGCCAGGGGCATGATCTCGCTGCCTTGCAGCGCCGCGGCGACGGCCGCCGTGTCGATGCCCCGAAACAGCGCGGAGCCGGCGATTCCCTCCAGCATCTGCCGCGGGATCATGCCGCCGGTTCCTGCCATCGCACCGTGACGGCCATGCGATTGCAGCCGGCCTCGCGGCGGTAGCTCAATGCATCCGAATGGCTTCGCAGCAGCAAGAGGCCCAGGCCGCCGAGGTCGGCTTCGGCGAGCGTCGTCAGGCTGGGCCGGTCGGTGACCTGCAAGGGGTCGAAGGGTGCGCCGGCGTCGCTGACTTCGAGCACGGCTTCGCGCCAGGCTCCGTTCCCGCCGATGCCGATGCGGGCGCGGATCGGCATCGCGCGCGCGCCGGGGCCCCCGTGCGCGAGGATGTTGGCCAGCACCTCGTCGAAGCACCTGTCCAGTCTTGCGATCTGGGAAGGCGGAATGCCGAGGTCGGCTGCCGTCCGCGCAAGCCAGGGAGCCGCCAGCCGGACGCTCTCCGGACTGGCGGAGAGTTCGAGTTCCGCCGCTCCGCGGGCGCTCATCCGAGGACTGCCGCCTCGGCGGCAGCCGCGTCGAAGAACACGGGAACGATGAGGTCCACGCCCGTGGTCTCGAGGATTCTCGCCACGCTGCCGCCCGCAGCAGCCTGCACGACCAGCTTGCCGCCGAGCGCGTGCTGGACCTTGGCATTCACGACCAGCGCCCGGATGCCGATCGAGGAGATGAAGCTGACCGCGCTCATGTCCAGCACCACGCGGCGCTGCGGCGAGGCGCACAGGGCCGCGAGTTCGTTGGCGACAGCCTCGGTGGCCGCCAGGTCGAGGCGCCCGGACAGGCAGATGCGCCGCAAGCGCTCGCCGATGTCCTGGAATGCGACGGCCATGGAATCGTTCCGCAGCTGGACGGCGGGGCTACTTGAAGGCGAACAGCAGCTCGAACTGCGCCATGTCCAGCGCCCGTTTCGTCACGCCCCGGGCGCCCTTCAGCGAGATGGTCTTCCCCGTTTTCCTGGCTTCGTCGCGCGTCACCAGCATCAGCCCGAGGGCGGAGCTGTCGAGGCGGTCGACCTGGGCCAGGTCGAGCAGCAGTTCCTTGACCTCGGCATTCGCGATCAGGGGCCTGGTGGCATCGAGGAATTGCCGATGCGTCTTGCAGTCGAAGCTGCCTACGAGGCGGATGACCGCCGCATCCTTGTCGAACGATACGCTTACCAGCATGGCCGGGCTCCCGATGTGAGATGCATAGAATAAGCCAAACGGGTAGCGAGGGGAATCCGGCCTGCGATCAGCCTTTCGAGCTCTTCAAGGCTTCGTCCAGCGCGATGTCGACCATCAGGTCGTCGGAGATGCGCTCGAGGTCTGCTGCCAGGCTGCGGGCATCGAGTCCGGCGTCCGCCAGAAGTTCGGCGTCGGCATGGAACAGGAGCTCGGCCGACATCGGCGCGCTCGACGTCCGCGTCGTCAGTTCCTCGACATTCACGGCGTGGCGGGCGAGAACCTGGGAAACCTCGCGCACGATGCCGATCCGGTCGTGTCCCACCAGGGACAGCCGCAGGCGGCGTCCGCGCGCCGGCTCCCCGGCCACCGACGTCTCGCTGGAGACCTTCAGGCCGGAAAGCTTGCCGAGCGCGGCTTTCAGCGCCTCGGCGTCGCCGTTCGCCACCGCGACCTTCACGATGCCGGCGAATTTCCCGGCCAGGTGCGACATCGAGGATTCGAGCCAGTTGCCGCCGTGCGCGGAAATCGCGGCGGCCAGTTCACCGACGAGGCCGGGACGGTCGTCGCCGATGGCGGTGAGGATCAGGTAGGTCGTCATGGTCATCCCTCGATGGGCGGACAGGAGCAGAACAGGTTGCGGTCGCCGTAGACGTCGTCGATGCGATTCACCGACGGCCAGAACTTGTTCTCCGCCACCCAGGGCAGCGGGAAGCAGGCTTCCTGGCGCGTGTAGGGTCGGGTCCAGTCGGGATCGGCGAGGTCGGCCTGGGTGTGCGGCGCGCGCTTCAACGGATTGTCGTCCTTCGGCCAGGCACCCGCTTCGACCTTGCGGATTTCCTCGCGGATGGCGATCAGCGCGTCGCAGAAGCGATCGAGTTCGGCCTTGGACTCGGATTCGGTCGGCTCGACCATCAGCGTGCCGGCGACCGGGAAGCTCACCGTCGGCGCGTGGAAGCCATAGTCCATCAGGCGCTTGGCGATGTCGATCTCGGCGATGCCGGTGGCCGCCTTGATGGCGCGCACGTCGAGAATGCACTCGTGGGCGACGCGGCCGTGGCTGCCGGTGTAGAGGACCGGGTAGTGCTCGTTGAGGCGCGCGGCGACGTAGTTGGCGTTGAGGATGGCGGTCTTGGTCGACAGCGTCAGGCCTTCGCCGCCGAGCATGGCGATGTACATCCAGGAGATCGGCAGGATGGCGGCCGAGCCCCACGGGCCGGCTGAAACGGCGCCCTGGCCCTCGTTGGGACCGGCCACCTTCTGCACCGCGTGGTTCGGCGCAAAGGGCGCGAGATGCGCCTTGAGGCCGATCGGGCCCATGCCCGGTCCGCCGCCGCCGTGCGGGATGGCGAAGGTCTTGTGCAGGTTCATGTGGCTGACGTCGGCGCCGATGGCCGCCGGCGAGGTGAGACCGACTTGCGCGTTGAGGTTGGCGCCGTCCATGTAGACCTGGCCGCCGGCGGCGTGCACGGCGGCGCAGATGTCCTTGATCGCTTCCTCGAAGACGCCGTGCGTCGACGGGTAGGTAACCATCAGGCACGAAAGCTTGTCCTGGTGCTCGGCGATCTTCGCCTTCAGGTCGGCGACGTCGACGTTGCCGCTGTCGTCGCAATCGACCACCACGACCTGCAGGCCGCACATGTGCGCGGTGGCGGGATTGGTGCCGTGCGCCGATTTCGGGATCAGGCAGATGTTGCGATGGCCCTGGCCGTTGGCCGCCTGGTAGCGGCGGATCGAGACGAGGCCGGCGTATTCGCCCTGGGCGCCGGAATTCGGTTGCATGCAGATGGCGTCGAAGCCGGTGACGGCCTTCAGGTACTCGGTGAGCGTGCCGATCAGTTCGAGGTAGCCGGCCGCCTGGTCGAGCGGCGCGAACGGATGCATGTCGGTGAACTCGGGCCAGGTGATCGGGATCATCTCGCTGGTGGCATTGAGCTTCATGGTGCAGGAGCCCAGCGAGATCATCGAGTGGTCCATCGCGAGGTCGCGGTTCTGCAACTTCTTCAGGTAGCGCAGCATCTCGTGTTCGGTGTGGTAGCGGTTGAACACGGGATGGGAGAGGATGGCGTCGGCGCGCGTGAGTCCGGCGAGCGGGCTGTTCGCGGCAGCCTTGGCGTCGAGCGCGGCGATGTCGCCATCGTTGCATGGCTTGCCGGTGATTGCCCCGAGCAGCGCCGCGACGTCCTCGCGCGTCGTCTTCTCGTCGAGCGAGATGCCGCGGACGTCGGCGGCGACGACGCGCAGGTTGTAGCCGGGGACTTCGGCCTTCGTCTCGACGTGCAGCGTGTCGAAGAAGCGCTGCGTCAGTACCTTTACGCCGGCCTGCTTGAGCCCCTCGGCGAGGATGCCGGCGAGCCGGTGGATGCGGCCGGCGATGGTGCGCAGGCCTTGCGGGCCGTGATACACGGCATACATGCCCGCCATGTTGGCGAGCAGCACCTGGGAGGTGCAGATGTTGGAGTTGGCCTTCTCGCGGCGGATGTGCTGCTCGCGCGTCTGCAGCGCCATGCGCAGCGCGCGCTTGCCGCGGGCATCGACCGAGACGCCGATGATGCGGCCGGGCACCGAGCGCTTGTGCTCGTCCTTGCAGGCGAAGAAGGCGGCGTGGGGTCCGCCGAAGCCCATCGGCACGCCGAAGCGCTGGCTCGAGCCGAGGGCGATGTCGGCGCCCATGGCGCCCGGCGACTTGAGCAGCACCAGCGCCATGAGGTCGGTGGCGACCGCGCTGACGGCGCCCTTGGCTTTCAGTGCGGCAATGGTGCCGGTGAGGTCGGCGACGTCGCCGCGCTGGTTCGGATACTGGAGCAGCGCGCCGAAGACCTCGTGCTGCGCGGCCTCCGCGGCCGGCGCGATCACCAGTTCGTAGCCGAAGAAGCCGGCGCGCGTTCGCACCACGTCGATGGTCTGCGGGAAGCAGTCGGCGTCGACGAAGAACTTGTTGGACGCCGACTTGGAGACGCGCCGCGCCGTCGTCATGGCTTCCGCCGCCGCGGTGGCCTCGTCGAGCAGCGAGGCGTTCGCCAGTTCCATGCCGGTGAGGTCGATCACCATCTGCTGGTAGTTGAGCAGCGCTTCGAGGCGGCCCTGCGCGATCTCGGCCTGGTAGGGCGTGTAGGCGGTGTACCAGCCGGGATTCTCCAGCACGTTGCGCAGGATCACCTTCGGCAGCAGCGTGTCGTAGTAGCCGAGGCCGATCAGCGATCTCTTGAGGACGTTCTTCGCCGCAATGGCCTTGAGCTTCGCCAATGCTTCGTGCTCGCGCCGCGGGCCGGACAGCGGGAGCGGCTGCGCCGGGCGGATTGCGGCGGGCACGGTCTGCCCGATCAGTTCGTCGAGGCTGGCCGCGTTCACGGCCGCCAGCATGGCGGCCATGTCGTAGCCGTCGTGGCCGATGTGGCGGGAAAGGAATTCGTCCTGCTGTTCGAGCGCGGACAGCGGCAGGTGCACAGGCATGGCGGCGGTCATGGGATCAGTGTTCGTCGGCGACTTTCTCGTAGGCGGCGGCGTCGAGCAGGCCGTCGTATTCGGCGGCGCTGCTCGGCTTGATCTTGAACAGCCAGGTGCCGTAGGCGTCCTTGTTCACCGACTCGGGCGCATCGACGGCCGGCGTATTGGCCTCGACGATCTCGCCGGAGACGGGCGCGTAAATGTCGGAGGCGGCCTTGACCGACTCGACCACCGCGCATTCCTGCCCGGCCTTCACCTGGCGGCCGGCTTCCGGCAGTTCGAGGAAGACGATGTCGCCCAGCGCTTCCTGCGCGTGGTCGGTGATGCCGACGGTGATGGTGCCGTCGGCGTTCTTCAGGGCCCACTCGTGGGACGCGGTGTACTTCAGGTTCGCGGGAATGCTCATTGTTGTTGTCTCCTTCAGATGATGGCTTTGCCGTTGCGGGCGAATGTGGGTTTGACGACTTTGGCTTGCAGGCGTTTGTCGCGGATTTCGACTTCGACGGTGTCGCCGATGGCGACGCCGACGGGAACGCGCGCCAGCGCGATCGACTTGTTGGTGGTCGGCGAGAACGAGCCGCTGGTGGTCTCGCCTTCGCCCTGCGGCGTGAACACCTTCTGGTGGGAGCGCAGAACGCCGCGGTCGAGCAGCACCAGGCCGACGAACTGGCGCGTCGGCTGCAAGGCGGCGAGCGCCTGGCGGCCGATGAAGTCGCGCTGCGGGTCCTTGAGGTCGACGGTCCAGGCGAGGCCGGACTCGAGCGGGTTCTGGCTCTCGTCCATGTCCTGCCCGTAGAGGTTCATGCCGGCCTCCAGGCGCAGCGTGTCGCGGGCGCCGAGGCCGATCGGCGCCACGCCGACCTCCTTGAGCTTGTCCCAGACGATGGCGGCCTGCGGGGCGGGCAGCGTGATCTCGAAGCCGTCCTCGCCGGTGTAGCCGGTGCGGGCCACCAGCCAGCCGTCCCATTCGACGGCCTGGAACGGCTGCAGCATGACGGTGCGGGCGCGGCCGTTGGGGAAGGCGGCCCAGAAGTGCTCGCGGGCGTTCGGTCCCTGCACGGCGATCATCGCCAGTTCCGGACGGTCGGCGACTGTCGCGTCGAAGGACGCGGCCTGCTGTTTCATCCACGCCAGATCCTTGTCGGCAGTGCCGGCATTGACGACGACGCGGTAGCGTTCGGGCGAGAAGTAATAGACGATGAGGTCGTCGATGACGCCGCCGTCCTCCTTCAGCATGCAGGAGTAGAGGGCCTTGCCGGGGATGTTGAGCTTGCCGACGTCGTTGGCGACCAGGCGCCGCAGGTAGCGCTGCGCGTCCTTGCCGGTGACGTCGACGGCGCGCATGTGCGAGACGTCGAACATGCCGCAGTCGCGGCGCACCTTGTGGTGCTCCTCGATCTGCGATCCGTAGTTGATCGGCATCTCCCAGCCGGCGAAGTCGACGATCTTCGCGCCGGCGGCGACATGGGCTTCGTACAGCGGCGTGCGTTTTGCCATGCATCCCCCTCACAGTTCATGGACTTGCGTCCGTTATCTCGCGCGGTTTCGCGCAAGAAAAAATGGGCACAACGCCTTGGCGTCGTGCCCATCTGTCCATGAACCTGAGAGATTACCGGCTGCTGCCGGCTGCCCCGTCGGTGGATGGGCGTCTTCGACCCATCGCTCTCCAGATTTTTCGTGCCTCGTCGGTCCTTTTGCCTGAGCGGTTCCTGGGCGGTTGCGCCTTCGGCGGCGGCTCGTCGATATGCGAGCCGCGCTCTCCCGACAATCGGGGCGCATTATGCCTCGAACTTGGGCTTTGCGTCGACCGGCTGTTATGCTTCCGCGCATTCGACCCCAAGGAGTAGCGAAAATGAAGAAAGCCGTTGTCGTTTGCATGCTGATGTTCGCCGGCGCCGCCTGGGCGGCCGATGCACCCGCAGCGCCGGGAGCGCTCAAGGGCACCGTCCTGGAAGTGAAGGACGTCGAGTCCTACAGTTACCTGCGTCTGAAGACGAAAGACGGCGAGACCTGGGCGGCGGTGGCGCGCGCGCCGGTGAAGAAGGGAGCGGAAGTCACCATCGAGAACCCGATGGTGATGAGCAACTTCGAGAGCAAGGGCCTCAAGCGCACCTTCCCGAGCATCGTGTTCGGCAACCTCGCCGGTTCGGCCGGGACCCCCATGCCGACGGCGAGCGAGATGGCGGCCGCCCACGGCGGCAGGAAGCCGGCGGATATCGGCGACGTCAAGGTGCCGAAGGCGAGCGGCGCCGATGCGCGCACCGTGGCCGAGGTGGTCACGAAAGGCCCCGAGCTCAAGGACAAGCCGGTGACCATCCACGCCAAGGTCGTGAAGTACAACCCGGGCATCATGGGCAAGAACTGGGTGCACTTGCGCGACGGTTCCGGCAGCGACAAGGACGGCTCCAACGACCTGCTGGTGACGACCCTGGACGCCACCCAGGTTGGCGCCGTGGTGACGGCAAAGGGAACGGTGCGTACCGATCGCGACTTCGGGGCCGGCTACGCGTACAAGGTCCTGGTCGAGGACGCCAAGCTGGCGCCTTAGCGCGGGCGAAACTCGGCGTTCGGGCGGCGGGTCGAAGCCGGAACGGGCATTTCCTGCCCGCCGCTCGCAACAGGGAATCGCGCCATGGCGAAGCCGGGTAGTGCCGCCTACCGTCAAGCGGGGGCCTCGCGCAGCGAGGAGTCCGCGTCCGATTTGTTCCAGCAGTTGGGGGAGACCGGGCTGCGCCTGCTGGCATTGCAGGCACAGGCCGCCAGCGCCGTGCTGCTCGACAGCACGGTCCGATATGCGCAGCTATGGAGCGGGTTCACCCCGGGGCTCGCCTGGCGCCAGTGGCAGCGCATGCAGCGTTCCCAGGTGCGCAATGCCGCGGAACCGCTGCAGGCCTGGATGGAGGCGGCGGCAGGACTGCAGGCGGTGATCGCCGCGGCGGCCATGCAGGCGTGGGCCCTGGCCGTGTTTCCGGGGGCCGGGGATGGCGCGGAGAACCGGCGCCATCCGGAACGCCGGGTCAATGCCGTGGTCATACCATTCCCCGACCGGCGACGCGGCATGCTGCGCTGATCCCCGGTGCATGGCATGCCAATGCCGTGCGGTGGCCGGCTGCTAGAATGGCGCCGATGAAGAAGAGCACTTCCGAGTACGTCCGCCTGCGGGAACGACGTTTGCATTTCCGCATGTGGGGCGACCCGGCGGCGCCGCTGCTGTTCATGCTGCACGGCTGGCATGACGTCTCCGCCAGCTTTCAGTTCGTCGTCGATGCGCTGCGCCGCGAGTGGCGGGTGATTGCGCCGGATTGGCGGGGCTTCGGCCTTTCCGAGTGGAACGAGGACGCCTACTGGTTTCCCGACTACCTCGGCGACCTCGACGCGCTGCTCGCCCATTTCTCGCCCGACGCGCCCGCCCGGCTGGTCGGTCACAGCATGGGCGGCAACGTGGCGGCGATCTACGCCGGCGTGCGGCCCGAGCGCGTCGCGGGACTGGTGAACCTGGAGGGCTTCGGGCTGCGCCCGGTCGAAGCCGCCGAGACGCCGGCGCGGTTCGGCAAGTGGCTGGCGCAACTGCGCGAGCCGGCCGCTTCCCGCGTCTATGCGGATCGTGCCGCCTTCGCCGCCAGGCTGCATCGCGACAATCCCCGGCTGACGCCCCCGCGGACGGCTTTCCTCGCCGACCACATGGCGATGGAGGCGGAGGGCGGCGTCTGCTTCGCCGCCGATCCGCGGCATCGCTGGGTCAATCCCGTGCTGTACCGGATGGAGGAGGCGCGCGCCTGCTGGCAGCGCGTCGTCGCGCCCGTCCTTTGCGTGCGCGGAGGCGATTCCGCCTTCATGCGCGAATACATCCCGGACGAGGACGATTACCGCGAGCGCCTCGCCTGCTTTGCCGACGCCCGCGACGTCCTGCTGCAGGACTGCGGACACAACATGCACCACGACCGACCCGAGGACGTGGCGCGCCTTATCGAGGAATTCTTCGCTTGACGTTCAACGCCGACCTGCACTGCCATTCGACGGTTTCCGACGGACTGCTCACCCCGGCCGCGCTGGTGCGCCATGCCAAGGCCAACGGCGTCGACCTGCTGGCGCTCACCGATCATGACGAGATCGGCGGCCTGGCCGAGGCGCGCGCCGAGGCCGCGGCGATCGGCCTGCGCTTCTGCAACGGCGTCGAAGTCTCCGTTTCATGGGGCGACGACCAGACGGTGCATATCGTCGGGCTGGGCTTCGACGATGCCTTCGCGCCGCTGGTGGCCGGCCTCGCTGCCGTGCGCAGCGGCCGCGACTCACGCGCGCAGCGCATGGCGGCGGAGCTCGACAAGGTCGGCATCCACGGCGCCTACGAAGGGGCGCTCAAGTATGCGGGCAACCCGGCGCTGATCTCTCGCGCCCATTTCGCGCGCTACATCGTCGAACTCGGGCATGCCAAGGAAGTGAAGTACGTGTTCGACTACTGGCTGGCCAAGGGCAAGCCCGGCTACGTCGGGCACCCGTGGGCGACGATGGAAGACGCGCTCGGCTGGATCCGCGGTGCCGGCGGCATCGCGGTGATCGCGCACCCCGGGCGCTATCGCCTGACGCGCGACGAGCTTCACGCGATGTTCGGCGCCTTCAAGGAGATGGGCGGGCGAGGCATCGAGGTCATCTCCGGCTCTCACGGCGACGACGAGATACGGGAGTTCGCCGCGGTGGCGCGCAAGTACGGCTTCCTCGCGTCGCGCGCCTCGGACTTCCACGGTCCCGGCGAAAGCTGGATCGACCTGGGCAAGCTGCCGGACCTGCCGCCGGACCTCGCGCCGGTCTGGAGCGAGCTGGTCTGATGGCTGCCATCCTGGAGATTCACCCCGATCATCCGCAGCCGCACCGGGTCGGACAGGCGGCCGAGGCGGTGCGCGACGGCGGCCTGGTGGCCGTGCCGACGGACTCCGGCTATGCCTTGTGCGGCCATCTCGGCGACGCGGCGCTGCTCGATCGCATCCGGCGGCTGCGCGGCGTCGACGAGCGCCACCTGTTTACGCTGATGTGCCGCGACCTGTCCGAAATCGCAACGTACGCCCGGGTCGACAACGCCACCTACCGCCTGCTCAAGGCCAGCACGCCGGGCAGCTATACCTTCATCCTCGAGGGTTCGCGCGAGCTGCCCCGGCGCGTCCTGCATCCCAAGCGCAAAACCATCGGATTGCGCATTCCCGATTACAAGGTGACGCTGGCGTTGCTGGAGGCGCTGAACGAGCCCATGCTGACTTCGACGCTGATCCTGGCCGGCGATGCCGAGCCGCTCAGCGATGCAGCGGAGATAGAAGACCGCATCGGCAAGCAGATCGACCTGATCGTCGACGCGGGCACCTGCAGCAGCCAGGCGACCACCGTGATCAACCTGGCGGGCGGCACGCCGGAGCTTGTCCGCGCCGGCCGTGGCCCGCTGGAGCCGTTCGGGCTGGAAAGCCCGGTCTGATAGAATCCGCGCTTCCCCAAAGCCATTCCCGTCCATGGACTTCGACATCCAGAAGCTCGCGATCAACGCGCTTCCGGTCATTTTCGCAATTACGCTGCATGAGGCGGCCCACGGCTATGTCGCGCGCCATTTCGGCGACCAGACGGCCTGGCAGCAGGGGCGCGTGACGGCCAACCCGCTGCGGCATATCGATCCGGTCGGGACGATACTGATTCCGCTGTTGCTATTGCTGAGCCATGGCCCTGTATTCGGCTGGGCGAAGCCGGTGCCCGTCAATTTCGGAAAGCTGCGCCGGCCTAAGCAGGACATGCTGTGGGTGGCCGCCGCAGGCCCGGGTGCAAACCTCCTCATGGCCTTATGTTGGGGCGGCCTGATGAAGATTGCCAACGTTATGCCGGAACACGCCTATTCGCTGGCGATGCACGAGATGAGCATGGCCGGCATCGTTTGGAACTCCATGCTGATGGTATTGAACTTGTTGCCGATTCCGCCGCTCGACGGCGGACGCATCATGGTGAGCCTGCTCCCCGCGCGGGCGGCCTGGAAGTTCGCGCAACTGGAGCGCTTCGGTCTGCTGATCCTGATCCTGCTGCTATTCACGCATGTGCTCGACTATGTGCTGTATCCGCTGGTCAGCCTGTTTCTGTTTCTGATTAAGACGTTGTTCGGTATCTGACATGTACGCAGAAAAAGTCCTCTCCGGCATGCGCCCCACCGGGCGCCTCCACCTCGGCCACTATCACGGCGTGCTCGCCAACTGGGTCAAGCTCCAGCACGAGTATCCCTGCCTGTTCTTCGTCGCCGATTGGCACGCGCTGACGACGGCCTACGACGAGCCGGGCACCATCACCCAGAACGCCTGGGACATGATCGTCGACTGGCTGGCCGCCGGCGTCGACCCGTCGCAGGCGACGCTGTTCATCCAGTCGCGCGTGCCCGAGCACGCCGAGCTGCACCTGCTGCTGTCGATGATGACGCCGCTGGGCTGGCTCGAACGCGTGCCGACCTACAAGGACCAGCAGGAGAAGCTGACCCACAAGGACCTCACCACCTACGGCTTCCTCGGCTACCCGCTGCTGCAGGCCGCCGACATCCTGATGTACCGCGCCGACAAGGTGCCGGTCGGCGAGGACCAGGTGCCGCACCTCGAGTTCGCGCGGGAGATCGCGCGCCGCTTCAACCATCTCTACGGCCGCGAGCCGGGCTTCGAGGAGAAGGCGCGCGAATCGGTGAAGAAGCTCGGAGCCAAGCGCGCCAAGCTCTACGACGAACTGCGCACGCGCTTCCAGGAGAAGGGCGAGGAGGACGCGCTGGAGCAGGCCAAGGCGCTGCTCAACGACGCGCAGAACCTCAGCTTGGGCGACAAGGAGCGGCTGTTCGGCTACCTCGAGGGCAGCGGCAAGATGATCCTGGTCGAGCCCGACGCGCTGCTCACCGAGGCTTCGCGCATGCCGGGCCTCGACGGCCAGAAGATGTCGAAGTCCTACGGCAACACCATCGCGCTGCGCGAGGACGAGGAGTCGATCAAGAAGAAGATCCGCACCATGCAGACCGACCCGGCGCGCGTGCGGCGCACCGATCCGGGCGATCCCGACAAGTGCCCGGTGTGGGAATTCCACAAGATCTATTCGAACGACGAGGTCAGGGCCTGGGTGCAGCAGGGCTGCCGCTCGGCCGGCATCGGCTGCCTCGAATGCAAGCAGCCGGTGATCGAGGGCGTGCTCAAGGAGCAGGCGCCGATGCGCGAGCGCGCCCGCGTGTACGAGGAAGACCCGCAGCTGGTGCGCAACATCATCGCCGACGGCTGCGAGAAGGCGCGCAAGCTCGCCCAGGAAACCATGCGCGACGTGCGGGAAGCCATCGGCCTCGACTATAGTTGACCGTCATGCCGCACGCCGCCGCGATCGACAAGCAGTTGCTGGAAGCCGCTCACGAGATCTTCGTCGAGCGGATTCCGTTCAATCGCGTGCTGGGCATCGAGGTGGTTTCTCTGGATCACGACAAGCCCGAGGTGCGCTTCGCCATGCGCCCCGAGCTGGTCGGCAACTACAACCGCGGCATGCTGCACGGCGGCGTCATCTCCTCGGTGCATGACCTGACCGGCGGGCTGGTGGCCTTCCTCGGCATCCAGCAGAAGCTCAGGGACAAGCCGCTCTCCGAACGCATCGAGCGCTTCAACCGCATCGGCACCATCGACCTGCGCGTCGACTACCTGCGGCCGGGCATCGGCGAGTGGTTCTCCTGCCGCGGCGCGCCGCTGCGCACCGGCAACAAGGTGGCGGTGGCGAACATGGAGCTTTTCAACGACGGCGGCGAGCTGATTTCCGTCGCCACCGGCGCCTACACGGTATCGTGATGAACGAAGAGACGACAGACAGCCCGGTGGCCGAGGCGCCGCCGCCGCCGGAGGCGCACGTGCCGAAGCTCTACGGCGAGCCGATGCCGGCGATGCCGCGCGACCTCTACATCCCGCCGGATGCGCTGGAAGTCTTCCTGGAAGCCTTCGAGGGGCCGCTCGACCTGCTGCTCTATCTGATCCGCAAGGCCAACGTCAACATCCTCGACATCCCGATGGCGCCGCTCACCAGGCAGTACCTCGAATACGTCGAGGCGATGCGCAAGCGCAACCTGGAGTTGGCGGCGGAATACCTGCTGATGGCGGCGATGCTGCTCGAGATCAAGTCGCGCATGCTGCTGCCGCGTCCGCCGCGCGCCGAGACCGGCGAGCCCGAGGACCCGCGCGCCGAACTGGTGCGCCGCCTGCTCGAATACGAGCGCATGAAGGAGGCGGCAGCCAAGCTCGACGAGCTGCCGCAGGCGCATCGCGATTTCGAATGGGTCAGCGTCTGGATCACCGACGAGGTGGTCGAGAAGCAGCCTGAAGTCAACCTGCACGACCTGCAGGTGGCCTGGCTGGCGCTGATGAAGCAGGCGCGCGTCAAGCAGCACCACAAGATCCAGCGCGAGGAACTTTCGGTGCGCGAGCACATGGGCATCGTCCTGCGCCAGCTCGCCGGTCGCGGCTACGTGGTGTTCGAGGACCTGTTCGACCTGTCGGCCGGCGTCGCCACGCTGGTCGTGCACTTCCTCGCGATGCTCGAACTGGCGCGCGAGAGCCTGATCGAGATCACCCAGAACGAGGCCCTCGCGCCGATCTACGTCAAATTGCCCGAGAACCCCGATGACGCTCAAGCTCTACAAGCCTGAAGACTACAAGCTGGTGCTCGAGACCGCGCTGCTGGCGGCGAACGATCCCATGCCGATGTCCGAACTCAAGAAGCTGTTCGACGAGGAGTTCGACGACGACACCTGGCGCACCCTGCTGGACGACCTCAAGCGCGACTGGGCCAACCGCGGCGTCGAACTGGTGCAGCTCGCCACCGGCTGGCGCTTCCAGACGCGCCCCGAATACCAGGCCTACCTCGACCGCCTGAAGAACGAGAAGCCCACCAAGTATTCGCGCGCCGTGATGGAGACCCTGGCCATCATCGCCTACCGCCAGCCCGTGACGCGCGGCGACATCGAGGACATCCGCGGCGTCGCCGTTTCGCCCAACATCGTCAAGACCCTGGAGGCGCGCGGCTGGGTCGACACCGTCGGCCATCGCGACGCGCCGGGCCGTCCGGCGCTCTATGCGACGACGAGCAAATTCCTCGACGACCTCGGGCTGCGCAGCCTGTCCGAGCTGCCGCCGCTGACCGAGATCGAGAAGGTGATGGAACTCGGCGACCAGGCGGCCGCCGCGCAGTCCGCCGCCAACCCGTCCGCGGCCGACGCGCCGGCGCCGGCCCAGGTTCCCGAAGGCCAACTTTCCTTTGACGCCGCAATTTCCCCAGATGCCGAAGAATCCCCCGCACAGCCCGAAACCCCGGCAGGCGAAGCCGCCGTCGTCGCCGGCGAAGAACCCGCAGCGCAGCAAGAAGCGTAGCCCGCTGCGGCCTCCGCTGGCCAGGGCTGGCGCGGCGAAAGCGCCGGCTGGCGCAGCGCCCGTCGCCGTCGAGGAGACCGTCAAGCTGCAAAAAGCGCTGGCTGACGCCGGGCTCGGCTCGCGCCGCGAGATCGAGGAATGGATCGCCGCCGGTCGCGTCAACGTCAATG
>DASVZD010000291.1:0-1805 GCA_036391815.1 Rhodocyclaceae bacterium | reverse complement strand
GCCAAGGGACGCAAGTAAGCCATGTTCGGCTATTCCGAAGAGCAGATCGCGTATTGGGGCATGACCTGGGGGCTCGGCCTGTTCATGGCCTACATGCTCTTCATCATCGGCGAACTCGCCTACAAGTCGAAGGCCGGCAGGACGGGAACCTTCGTGCTCTTCTTCGTGCTGGCCTTCGGCATGCTGGGCTTCATCGCCAAGAACATCATCGAACATCTGTGGGGAATCTGATCCATGTCGCAATTCGATAGCGTCTCCGTCGTCAAGAAGGCCAACGTCTACTTCGACGGCAAGTGCGTCAGCCACACCGTCCAGTTCGCCGACGGCACCAAGAAGAGCGTCGGCGTCATCCTGCCGGCGACGCTCACCTTCAACACCGGCGTGCCGGAGATCATGGAAGGCGTCGCCGGTTCCTGCCGCGTGCGCATCAAGGGCGACAGCGACTGGAAGACCTACGGTGCGGGCGAGAGCTTCAAGGTGCCTGGAAACTCCAGCTTCGACATCGAGGTCAGCGGCGAGCCCTACCACTACGTCTGCCATTTCGGCTGAATGGCGGCAGCGCCCGGGAAGCCCGACCACCAGCGTCCGGAACTGCCCGACTTCTGGGACAAGCGATTCCGGGAGGGCACCACGCCCTGGGACGCGGGCGGCATCCCCGCGGCGCTGCAGGATTTCGCCGCCCATGCTGCTGCGCGCGATGCCGCCGGACAAGGGCACCGCGTCCTGATTCCAGGCTGCGGCAGCGCCTATGAGGCCGCATTTCTCGATCGCCTCGGCTGGGCGGTGACCGCGCTGGATTTCTCCGCCGCCGCCGTCGAAGCCGCCCGCCTGACCCTCGGGGACTGGAACGGCGCGCTGCTGCAGGCGGATTTCTTCTCGCACCGGCCGGAGGCTCCCTATGCGCTCGTCTATGAGCGCGCGTTCCTCTGCGCGCTGCCGCGCAAGCTCTGGCCGACATACGGCGAGCGCATGGCGGAGCTGCTGGGCTCGGGCGGCCGGCTGGCCGGCTTCTACTTCTTCGGCGACGGGCCGAAGGGACCGCCGTTCGGCATTTCGCGCCAGGCGCTCGAGGAACTGCTCGACCCCTTCTTCAGCCTGGAGGCCGAGGCGGAAGTCCATGACTCCATCGGCCCGTTCGCCGGCCGCGAGCGCTGGATGGTGTGGCGGCGGCGCTGACGCATCTGGCGCCCGATTTGCGATAATCGCGCCCTACGCCATCGCCATCCGGGGAAACCAATGCCTTCTTTCGACATCACTTCCGAAGCCGACATGGTCGCGTTGAAGAACGCGGTCGATGTCGCCGGCCGCCACATCGGCAACCGCTACGACTTCAAGGGCACCAGCGCGAAGGTCGACTTCAACGAGAAGGACAAGGTCATCACGATCCACGGCGACTCCGAATTCCAGCTCGGGCAGGTGAAGGACATCCTGTTTCCCGAGATGGAGAAGAAGGAGCGCGAAAGCACCAAGCGGCTGGACATCGGCAAGGTCGAGGTGGTCTCGGGCAACAAGGCCAAGCAGGAGCTCAAGATCAAGCTCGGCATCGAGCAGGAACTGGCCAAGAAGATCGTCAAGATGGTCAAGGACAGCAAGCTCAAGGTCCAGGCGACGATCCAGGGTGACGCCGTGCGCGTCACCGGCGCCAAGCGCGACGTGCTGCAGGAGGCGATCGCGCTGGTGAAGAAATCGGTCACCGACTTCCCGCTGCAGTACGGCAACTTCCGCGACTAGACGCGGCGAAGTCGTTTCCAGCGTCGTCCAGGCGCTAGCGCAGGCCCTCGATCCACTTCGAGTAGAGCCGGTCC
>DASVZD010000290.1:0-9595 GCA_036391815.1 Rhodocyclaceae bacterium | reverse complement strand
CCGTAAGCCTTCCACTCGGTTTCATTCTTGAGGCGCACGCGGCAGGAGCCGGCGACGCCTTCCATGATCTCCGGGACGCCGGTGTTGAAGGTCAGCGTTGCCGGCAGGATCACACCGACGCTCTTCTTGATGCCGTCCGCGAACTGAACGGTGTGGCTGACGCACTTGCCGTCGAAATAGACGTTGGCTTTCTTGAAGACGGAAACGCTATCGAATTGCGACATGAATCAGATTCCCCACATGATTTCTATGACGTTCTTGGCGACGAAGCCCAGCATGCCGAAAGCCAGCACGAAGAACAGCACGAAGGTGCCGGTCTTGCCGGCCTTCGAGCTGTAGGCCAGTTCGCCGATGATGAACAGCATGTAGCCGATGAAGAGCGCGAGTCCCCAGGTCATTCCCCAGTGCGAGATCTGCTCTTCGCTGTAGCCGAACATGGCGCTACTTCTTCCCGGTCTTGGCGCGCTTCTGCTGCGCGTTGGCGGCGATGCGCATGCGCAGCGCGTTGAGCTTGATGAAGCCCGCGGCGTCGCGCTGGTCGTAGGCGCCGGCGTCGTCCTCGAAGGTCGCGATGGTCGGGTCGAACAGCGAGTCGGTCTTCGAGTCGCGGCTCACCACGATCACGTTGCCCTTGTAGAGCTTGAGGCGCACCCAGCCGTTGACGGTCTGCTGCGTGTGGTCGATCAATGCCTGCAGCGCGCGGCGCTCGGGGCTCCACCAGTAGCCGTTGTAGATCAGGCTGGCGTAGCGCGGCATCAGGTCGTCCTTGAGGTGCGCGACTTCGCGGTCGAGGCAGACCGACTCGATGGCGCGGTGGGCCCGCAGCAGGATGGTGCCGCCGGGGGTTTCGTAGCAGCCGCGCGACTTCATGCCGACGTAGCGGTTCTCGACCAGGTCGAGGCGGCCGATGCCGTGCTTGCCGCCGAGCTCGTTGAGCTTGGCCAGCAGGTCGTGCGCCTTCATCTTCTTGCCGTCGATGGCGACGAGGTCGCCCTGCTTGAACTCGAGGTCGATGTACTGGGCCTTGTTGGGGGCCTTCTCGGGCGACACCGTCCAGCGCCACATGCTCTCCTCGGCCTCGGCGCCCGGGTTCTCCAGGTGGCGGCCTTCGTAAGAGATGTGCAGCAGGTTGGCGTCCATCGAGTAGGGCGAACCGCCCTTCTTGTGCTTCATGTCGATCGGGATGCCGTGCTTCGCGGCGTAGGCCATCAGCTTCTCGCGCGACAGCAGGTCCCACTCGCGCCACGGCGCGATGATCTTGACGTTCGGCATCAAGGCATAGGCGCCGAGTTCGAAGCGCACCTGGTCATTGCCCTTGCCGGTGGCGCCGTGGGAGATCGCGTCCGCGCCGGTCTTCCTGGCGATCTCGACCAGGCGCTTGGCGATCAGCGGACGCGCGATCGAGGTGCCGAGCAGGTATTCGCCCTCATAGATGGTGTTGCAGCGGAACATCGGGAAGACGAAGTCGCGCACGAACTCCTCGCGCAGGTCGTCGATGAAGATGTTCTTCGGCTTGATGCCGAGCTTGGTCGCCTTCTTGCGCGCCGGCTCGAGCTCCTCGCCCTGGCCGAGGTCGGCGGTGAAGGTCACCACCTCGCACTGGTAGGTGTCCTGCAGCCACTTGAGGATGACCGAGGTATCGAGCCCGCCCGAATAGGCGAGCACGGCCTTCTTGACTTCGCTTCCGGCGACTTTTTTCGCTGCGTTCATTTCCATTCCCTGAAAAAACCGATTATTGCGTCCTGTAGCTGCGGTGGCATCCGACGCAGGCGCCGGTGACCGCTTCGAGCGCACCGAGCGACTTGACGAGATCGCCCCCGCGCGCGACCGCTGCAAAATTGCTGGCCGCCGCGTGCATGTTGCGCGCGATCATGTGCATGTCGTCCGGCATGTACATGCCGGGCCTCGCATTGGCCGGTGCCGCGCGATGGCGCCCCATGGCCGAAAGACCGATGTGGCGTTCTGCGGTCTCCGCCGCTTCCGCTCCCTTGCCCGCGGCCAGCGCGGCGATGACCTGGTGCAGCGCCGTCTGAAAGTCGAGCATCTCGGCACGCAGACCGGCGCGCGCCTCGGGCGGCATTTGCACCAGCGTCCGGGCATCCTCCGCGGCATGTGCGGCGAACGCGCCGAGCAGCAAGGCTGCCAGCAGTAGCCGTCGCGCGATCACGCCTTCACCTCGCCAAGCAGCAGGTATTCCATCAGGGCCTTCTGCACGTGCAAGCGGTTCTCCGCTTCGTCCCAGACCACGCTTTGCGGGCCGTCGATGACCTCGGCCGCCACTTCCTCGCCGCGGTGCGCAGGCAGGCAATGCATGAACAGCGCATCGCGATGCGCCGCCTGCATCATGTCGGCGTCGACCTGCCAGTCGGCGAAGTCGCGCAGCCGCTCCTCGTTCTCGGCCTCGAAGCCCATGCTGGTCCACACGTCGGTGGTCACCAGGTCGGCGCCGCGGACCGCATCCATCGGATCGGTGAACTCCTCGTAATGATCGGTGCCGTACAGGTTGGCGCGCTCGGGCTCGACCTCGTAGCCGGGCGGCGTCGACACATGCACGTTGAAGCCGAACACTTCGGCCGCCTGCAGCCAGGTGTTGCAGACGTTGTTCGAATCACCGATCCACGCCACCGTCTTGCCCTCGATCGAGCCGCGATGCTCGATGTAGGTGTAGATGTCGGCCAGGATCTGGCACGGGTGGTATTCGTTGGTCAGGCCGTTGATGACCGGCACGCGCGAATTGGCGGCGAAGCGCTCGATGATGTCCTGCTCGAAGGTGCGGATCATCACGATGTCGCTCATGCGCGAGATCACCTGCGCGGCGTCCTCGACCGGCTCGCCGCGGCCGAGCTGGGAGTCGCGCGTGTTCAAGTAGATCGCGGCGCCGCCGAGCTGCTGCATGCCGGCCTCGAAGGACAGGCGCGTACGCGTGCTGGCCTTCTCGAAGATCATGACCAGCGTGCGGTCCTGCAGCGGCCAGTACTTCTGGTACGACTTGAACTGCTGCTTGATCCAGCGCGTCCGCGCGAACACGTGGTTGAGTTCGTCGCGCGTGAAATCCCTGAGCTGCAGGAAGTGCTTGATGGCCGCCATGTCAGGCTCCGAGGAACTTCTTCACCAGCGGCGACAGGATGTCGACGATCTGCTGGGCTTCGGCATCGGAGAGGACGAGCGGCGGCAGCAGGCGGATCACGTTCTCGTTGGTGACGTTGATCAGCAGTTCGGCGCCCAGCGCGGCGGTCACCAGGTCGCCGCAGGGACGGTCGAGCTGGATGCCGATCATCAGTCCGTCGCCGCGGATGTCGACGACGCCGGCGACGCCGTCCAGCCGCTCCTTGAAGCCGGCGCGCATGGTGGCGCCGAGCTTGGCGGCGCGGTCCATCAGGCCGTCGGCGCTGATGACGTCGAGCGTCGTCAGCGCGGCGACGCAGGCGAACGGATTGCCGCCGAAGGTCGAGCCGTGCTTGCCGGGCTGGAACACCCCGGCCGCCTTGCCGGCGGCCAGGCAGGCGCCGATCGGGATGCCGGAGCCGAGGCCCTTCGCCAGGGTCATCACGTCGGGCTTGACGCCCGCGTGCTGGTGGGCGAACCAGGCGCCGGTGCGGCCGATGCCGCATTGCACCTCGTCGACCATGAACAGCCAGTCCTTGTCGTCGCAGATGCGGCGCAGCGCGCGGATGTAATCCTGGTGCGCGATGTTGATGCCGCCTTCGCCCTGGATCGGCTCGAACAGCACGCCGACGACGCTGGGGTTGTTGGCGGCGACTTGCTCGATGGCCGGCAGGTCGTCGAACGGAACGCGCACGAAACCGGAGACCAGCGGCTCGAAGCCCGCCTGCACCTTGCGGTTGCCGGTGGCCGAAAGCGTCGCCATGGTGCGGCCATGGAAGGCCTTTTCCATGACGATGATCACCGGGCTCTCGATGTCCTTCTTGTGGCCGTACAGGCGGGCCAGCTTGATCGCCGCCTCGTTCGCCTCGCAGCCGGAATTGCAGAAGAAGGCCTCCTCCATCTGCGACAGCGCCGCCAGCTTGTCGGCCAGCATTTCCTGCTCGCGGATGCGATAGATGTTCGACGTGTGAATCAGCCGGCCAGCCTGCTCGGAAAGCGCGCGCACCAGGCGCGGATGGTCGTGGCCGAGCGTGTTGACGGCGATGCCGGCAAGCGCGTCCAGGTAGCGACGCCCCTGCTCGTCGAATACGTGGCAGCCCTGGCCATGGGTGAATGCCAATGGCAACCGCGTATAGGTGTTCATCACGTGGGACATGAGATACTTACTCCGCATTAAAAAAGACACGGCGGACCCGCCATGCGGCCGCCGTGCTCGCAAAAGAGTGTATCTTAAGTGCGGCCCTTATAGGAAGTACCCCGGCTCGATGCGCATCGTGATCTTCAACCAGAAAGGCGGCGTCGGCAAGACAACGACGGCCTTGAATCTCGCCGCCGCACTGGCACGACGCGAACAACCGGTACTGCTCGTCGATCTCGATCCCCAGGCCCACCTTTCCGCCATCCACGGCGCTGCGCTGGGCGAGGTCGGCAACAGCATCTTCGCCTTCTACCAGGACAACCGGCCGCTGCCCCAGCTCGAGGTCGATTGGCCCGGCATCGGCCGGCTGATCCCGGCCCACACGGAACTGATCAAGGTGGACTCGCTGTTCGGCAAGGGTCCCAACATCCTGAACAAGCTGAACCGCGGCCTGGCCGACTGCGAGAACGGCCGCACCGTCATCATCGACTGCTGCCCGTTCCTCGGCGTGCTGTCGCTCAACGCCGTATTCGCGGCGGACAAGGTGCTGGTGCCGATATCCTCGGATTACCTTTCCATGCGGGGAGCGGCCCAGATCGAGCGCACGCTGACGGCGATCGAGCCGGTGATCAAGAAACGCGTGGACCGCCGCTATCTGCTGACGCGGTTCGACCGCCGGCGGAACATGAGCTTCGAGGTGCAGACGCAACTGCGCGACCAGTTCGGCGACGAAGTCTGCGAGACCACCATATCGGAAAATGTCGCGGTGGCGGAAGCGCCGGCACTGAACCGGGACGTCTTCTCGCACGACGCCGGCAGCCGCGGCGCCAAGGATTACGAAAGCCTGCGCGACGAATTGTCCGCCGCCGGCTTCTTCAGCGCGTAGCGATCAGCCGCGCGACGTCCTCGAAGCTCGCGGACGGCAAGGCGCTGGCATTGCGGACCATGCCGAACATCGGCATGCATTCGATGATTTCGCACTCGTGGTACATCTGCCGCAGCTTGCGCTCGGCATCGCTGCCATCGCGGCCGTAGATCTGAAGATTCTCGACCGTCAAGCCATCGCGGGTGCGGATGCGAAACCCGTACTTGGTCATTACCGGGGCTTGCATAAGAATTTCCCCTTCGGTGTCAATAATCTTATGACACTATATCGAGCAAATTCTTACAAATCAAGCTAGCCCCTTATCGCGGCTGGCTTTTTGTCGCCAAACTTCAGTCTTTGGTAAGAGATTCCGCCATCACTGGGCGAAAATCCAAATGAAAATCGCCCGCCGGCCTTCAGGCCGGCGGGCGACGGTATTACCTGCGAACAGCGAGGGTCAGAGCGCCTTGATGGCGGCCGACAGGCGGCTCTTGTGGCGAGCGGCCTTGTTCTTGTGGATGATCTTCTTGTCGGCGATCGAATCGATGACGCCTTGCGATTCCTTGAAGACGGCCTGGGCGGCGGTCTTGTCGCCGGCATCGACGGCCTTCTGCACCTTCTTGATGGCGGTGCGCAGGGTCGAGCGGAGGCTCATGTTGTGGGCGCGCTGCTTGGTCGCTTGACGGGCGCGCTTGCGGGCTTGTGCGGAATTGGCCATGAAATGGAATCCGGTGGGGTAGGTGTTCGAGAAAGCCGCGGATTATAGGGGTTTCCTTTTTCCAATGCAAGGCACCCGGAGCCGGTAGCATGCGCGCATGAATCTGCTCAGAGCGCTGGCCACCGTCAGCAGCATGACCTTGCTGTCGCGCATCCTCGGTTTCGTCCGCGACTTCGTCATCGCCCGCGCCTTCGGCGCCGGCTTCGCCACCGACGCCTTCTTCGTCGCCTTCCGCCTGCCGAACCTGCTGCGGCGCATGTTCGCCGAAGGCGCGTTCTCGCAGGCCTTCGTCCCGCTGCTGGCGGAATACCGCAGCCGGCGCGGCGAGGCCGACACCAAGCAACTGGTCGATCACGTCGCCACCACGCTGTTTCTCGTCGTGATGCTGGTGGCCCTGGTCGGCATCGTCGGGTCGCCGTTCCTGATCCTGGTGACCGCCCCCGGCTTCGCCGCCGACGCCAGCAAGTTCGACCTGACGGTCCAACTCACCCGCATCACCTTTCCCTACATCCTGTTCATGGCCCTGGTGGCGCTCTCCGCCGGCATCCTCAACACCTGGAGCAAGTTCGCCGTGCCGGCGTTCACCCCCGTGCTGCTCAACGTGTCGTTCATCAGCATGGCGTTGCTGGCGGCACCTTACTTCGATCCGCCGGTGATGGTGCTCGCCTGGGCCGTATTCCTCGGCGGCGTGCTGCAGCTGGCGGTCCAGCTGCCTGCGCTCAAGCGCATCGGCATGCTGCCGCGCTTCGAGTTCGCGCCGGGCGATCCCGGCGTGCGCCGGGTGCTGAAGCTCATGGGGCCGGCGGTGATCGGCGTTTCCGTGTCGCAGATCTCCCTGCTGATCAACACCGTGTTCGCCTCCTTTCTGCCCTCCGGCAGCGTTTCCTGGCTCTACTACGCCGACCGCCTGATGGAATTCCCGACCGGCCTGCTCGGTGCCGCGCTGGGTACGATCCTGCTACCCAGCCTCGCCAAGGCGCATGCAGCCGACCACCACGAGGAGTTCTCCAAGCTGCTCGACTGGGGCCTGCGCCTGACGCTGCTGCTGACGCTGCCCGCCGCGCTGGCGCTCGCCATCCTGGCGGTTCCGCTGCTCGCCACGCTGTTCCACTACGGCGCGTTTTCGGCGAACGACGTGATGCAGTCGCGCACCGCCCTCATGGCTTACAGCATCGGCCTCTCCGGCCTGATCCTGGTGAAGATCCTCGCACCCGGCTTCTACGCGCGCCAGGACATCAAGACGCCGGTGAAGATCGCGCTGGTCACGCTGACCGCCACCCAGCTGATGAACCTCGCCTTCATCGGCTGGCTGCACCACGCCGGCCTGGCCCTCTCCATCGGCCTCGCTTCCTGCTTCAACGCCGCCATGCTGTACCGCGGCCTGCGCCGCCGCAACGCCTACCAGCCGGCGCCCGGCTGGCTGCCGTTCGCGCTGAAGCTAGCTGCTGCGTTGGCCGTCATGGCGGCGGCGCTGTGGTTCGCGGCGGGAGAGAACGCGGCCTGGCTGTCGATGTCCGGCCCGCACAAGGTCGCCCGGCTCGCCATGGTCATCGGGGTCGGAATCGCCGCCTACTTCGGCACGCTGGCGCTGCTCGGCTTCCGGCTTGCGCACTTCAAGCACCGCACCGCCGTCTGATCAGCGTCCGTCCGCCGCGCCTTCGCGGCGCGGATCGGCGGCCCCGATCCAGCGGCCGCCCCGGCGCACGATGACGTTCAAGCCGCTCGTCATGTCGTCCTCGGTCACCTCCTCTCCGCGCGCTCGCAGTAACGGCGCAAGGCGCTCGGCGAAGCGGCCCCGTTCCAGCTCGGTCGGTCCGTTGCGGCTCCCGAAGTGCGGCAGAGCCACCGCTTCTTCAGGAGGCAGCTTCCAGTCCAGCAGCGCCACCAGCGCCTGCGCGACGTAGTTGATGATGCGCTGGCCGCCCGGCGAGCCGAGCACCGCAACCAGCCGGCCGTCGGCGTCGAACACCATGGTCGGCGCCATCGACGACAGCGGCCGCTTGCCCGGCTCGACGCGGTTCGCCGCCGGACGTCCCGAATCGTCCGGCGCGAAGGAGAAGTCGGTCAGTTCGTTATTGAGCAGGAAGCCGTCGACCATCGTGCGGCTGCCGAAGGCGTCCTCGACCGTCGTCGTCATGGCGACGGCATTGCCCTGCGCATCGACGATCGACAGGTGCGCCGTGGCGGGAATCTCGGGCGCGCTGTCGTCGGCCAGCGTGTCGCGCTGCGGCAGGGCGCCCGGCGCGGCCACGCCCAGCGATCGGTCGGCACGCATCAGCCTGGCACGGGCGTCGAGATAGCCGGGGGCCAGCAATTCCCGCTGCGGCACGCTGACGAAGTCCGGATCGCCCAGATAGCGCTTGCGATCGGCGAAGGTGAGGCGCCCGGCCTCGGCGAACCAATGCACGGCATCGGCGGACATCGGCGCCGCGTCGCGGAACGGCACGCGCTCGAGCAATTCCAGGATCTGCAGCACGGCGATGCCTCCCGACGACGGCGGCGGCATGCCGCAAATCCGCCAGGCGCGATAGGCGCCGCACACCGGTTCGCGAATCTTCGCCCGGTACGCGGCGAGGTCGGTCACGCTGAGATCGCCGCCCTTCGCGCGGGCGGCGGCGGCGATCTCCGCCGCCAGCGGTCCGCGGTAGAAAGCCTGTGCGCCCGCTGCCGCGATCTGCCGCAGCGATGCGGCGAGCGCCGGGTTCTTCAGCATCTCGCCGACCGCCAGGGGCGTGCCGTCGCCGTGATAGTAGAGGCGGCGTGCCGCGTCGTCGTTGCGCAGGAAGGGATCGTCGCGCAAGAGCTGGTGCAGGCGCGGCGACACCGCGAAGCCGGACTCTGCGAGCCGTATCGCCGGCTCGAACAGCCGCGCCCATGGCAATTTTCCGTCGCGCGTGTGCGCCGCATCGAGCAGCGCCACGACGCCCGGGGTGCCGATCGACTTTCCCGTCGCCACGACGTCGCGGAATTTCGCGCCGGCGAAGCGGTCCGGCGTGGCGGCGCGCGGCGCCGTCTCGCGGCCATCAAACGCGACCAGCTTGCGCTTCGCCGCATCCCAGTAAAGCAGGAAGGCGCCGCCGCCGATTCCCGACGATTGCGGCTCGACGAAATTCATCACGAGCTGCGCGGCGATCGCCGCATCGATGGCGTTGCCGCCTTCGTTCAGCACGTCGACGGCCGCCCGGGTCGCGTGCTCGTTGGTCGTCACGGCAAGCAGCCGCCCGGCGGAAACTGCCGGCCGCGGCGCGAAGCCGCTGGCCGCCTCCGGCTCTGCAGGAGACTGCGCCCATGCCAGCAGCGGAATTAGGACAAAACAAAATCCGGCGAAGCCGGATGTCGTGAAGGCTCGCCTGCGAAGCAGGCGTAACGCCGAAACAAAACGGGCAGCCCGCAGGCTGCCCGTCTTGAGGTGAAGCGAACCGACCATCAGGCCACGAGCGGAACGATCAGCAGCGCGACGATGTTGATGATCTTGATCAGCGGGTTCACCGCCGGGCCGGCCGTATCCTTGTACGGGTCGCCCACGGTGTCGCCGGTCACGGCCGCCTTGTGGGTGTCGGAACCCTTGCCGCCGTAATTGCCTTCCTCGATGTACTTCTTGGCGTTGTCCCAGGCACCGCCGCCGGTGGTCATCGAGATGGCGACGAACAGGCCGGTGACGATGGTGCCCATCAGCACGCCGCCGAGCGCCTTGACGCCGGCGCCGGGGCCGAGCAGCAGGTTGACGACGACCGCGGTGAGGATCGGGACGAGGACGGGCAGCAGCGAG
>DASVZD010000289.1:0-2813 GCA_036391815.1 Rhodocyclaceae bacterium | reverse complement strand
GAGGCCGAGCGCCCAGGCGCCGGAAGCGGCGCCGGCGATGCCCAGCACGGCGGCAGCCGCCGCGCCCGGAAGCGAGGCGCCGCCCACGGCAAGCAGGGCGCAGACGCCCACCAGCGCCGTCGCCGCCGCCGGGAGGGCCGGCGAGAGGACACCCGCAGCAGATCCGTTCGAAGACATGGGTCGCTCCCTCTGGCGGCCGCTTCGCGCGGCCTTGTTGGTTGCGGCCCAGTATCTGCCCGAGGCGGGGCGGCCGATATCGGCGCCGTCCGAAAGGGCGTGCAGTGCGAGGGAAATTTGGGGGTAGGGATTTGCCTACCCCGCGGGACGCGGACCCGCTACTCGATCAGCTTGTGGTCGATGGCGTAGCGCAGCAGTTCGGTGCCGTTGCGCAAGCCCATCTTCTGCAGCAGCCGCGTCTTGTGCGTGCTCACGGTCTTGGCGCTGATGGCCAGCGTGGCGGCGATGTCGGCGAGGCTCTCGCCGCGCACCAGCAGCAGCATGACCGCCAGTTCGCGGTCGGACAGCCGCTCGTGCGGCGGACCGGCGGCGCCGTCCATGGCGCGGAAGACCAGCTTCTGGGCGATCTTCGGGGCGATGAAGCGCCCGCCGCCGGCCGCGGTGCGCACGGCGGCCAGCAGCGTGGCGGCGTCGCTGTCCTTGGTCACGTAGCCGGCGGCGCCGGCCTTCAGCGCACGCTCGGCGATCTGCGGCTCGTTGTGCATGCTGAGCACGACGATCGCCAGCCGCGGATAGCGGCCGCTGAGCCGCGCGACCAGGTCCACGCCGCTGGTGCCCGGCATGCTGAGGTCGAGCAGCGCGACGTCGATGTCCTGCTCGCGCAGCCGGTCGAGCGCCTGCGGTCCGTCCTCGGCTTCCGCCACCACCTCGATGTCGCCGGCGCTGGAGAACAGCTGGCGCAGCCCGCTGCGCAGGATGGCGTGGTCGTCGGCAATCAGCAGGCGGATCATGAAAGCTCCTTGCGCAGCGCCGCCGGGAAGCGGACGGCGATCCGGGTTCCGGCACCCGGGCCGGTGTGCACCGCGAGATCGCCGCCGAGGCGAGCGGCGCGCTCGCGCATGCCGACGAGGCCGAGCGACTGCGCGCCGACCGCGTCCTGATCGAAGCCGACGCCGTCGTCGCCGATCCGCAACTCGTAGTCGCGGCCGATGCGGCGCAGGCCGATCGAAACCTTGCGCGCCCGCGCATGGCGGGCGACGTTGGTCAGGGATTCCTGCGCGATGCGGAAGACGTCGGTCGCCCGGTCCTCGTCCAGCGCAATCTCGTCCTCGCTGGCCGTCACTTCGCAGGCGGCGCCGCCATGGCCGGCGAACTCGCGCGCCAGCCATTCCAGCGCCGAGACGACGCCCATCTCGAGCACCGGCGGACGCAGGCGGGAGGCCAGGCTGCGCACCACGGCGATGGTCTCGTCCACCAGCAGCATGGCCTTCGCGGTGCGCTGCAGCAGCAGCGGCTGCTCGGCGCCGAACTCCATGCCCAGCATGTCGAGGTCGAGCCGCAGCGCGGTCAGCAATTGGCCGAGCACGTCGTGGATCTCGCGTGCCATGCGCTTGCGCTCGTCCTCTCGCGCATGTTCGCGGCGCGCGTCGAGCTGCCGCAATTGCAGCTGGGCCTCGCGCAGCCGGTCCTGGGTCTCCTTCAGGCGCGAAATGTCGCGCCCGATGGCCAGGACGCTGGCGACGCGGCCTTCGGCGTCGAGCTCCGGCACGATGCGCAGATGCCGATGCACCAGCCGGCCGCCTTCGCCCTCGTGGGCCGACAGGTACAACTCGGCTCCCTGTGCGCTGGCGACGACCTGCTCGACCGCCTGCTGGACCTTGCGCGCGATCGTGCTGTCCGGCATCCCCTGGCTCGGCGTCTTGCCGATGACCTGGCTCTGCGACACGCCGAAGCTGCGCAGCAGCTCGCGGTTGGCGTAGAGGCGGCGTCCGCCGCGGTCGAAGCGCGAGATGATGTCGGGCGAGTTCTCCGCCAGGGCGCGGAACTCCTGCTCGCGCGCGTAGAGCAGGCGATCGACGGCGCGCCGCTCGGTGACGTCGGTGACCACGCACGACAGGTGGCGGACGCCGCCGAGCACCACCACCTCGCCGGACACCACGCAGTCGCGCGGCTCGCCGGTGCGGCGCCGCCAGACCGCCTCGAGGTCCCGGATGCGCCCCTCCTGCTCGAGCATGGCGAGCATCGCGGCGCGCGCCTCCTCGCTGCTCCACAATGCCATCTCGGCCATGCTGCGGCCGACCACCTCGGTGCGCGAGTAGCCGAAGGCCCGCAGGAAGCCGTCGTTGGCGTCGATGACGCAGTCGTCCGTCATGCGGACGATCAGGATGCAGTCCGGGCTGGAGCGGAAGATGGTGGCGAAGCGCAGTTCGGTCTCGTGCATCAGCCGCGCCTCGGCGACGGCATCGAGGCCGAACGAGATGTCGGCCGCCGTCTCCTCGAGCAGCCGGATCGTTTCCGCGTCGAAGCACTCGGGGTCGGCGTCGTAGCACGCCATCGCGGCCACCAGCTCGCCCCCTTCGAACAGCGGCAGCAGGCAGGCGGCGTGGATGCCGAAGTCGCGGCATGCCGGATGCTGGGCCGCCAGCAGGAGATCGCCGGCCAGGGGCGCGGCGCGGTGGTGCCCCTGCCGCTGCAGGACGCCGCCCAGGCGTTGCTCCGCGGCGGCATCGCCCGGCCATCCGGCGATCTCGGGCCGCCTCGCGGCAGCCACGGCAGGGCCGTGATGGATCGGCAACAGCGCGGGCAGCGGGACCTTCCCCAGCGGCACGATGCGGACCAGGCGGAAGCCTGAATGC
>DASVZD010000288.1:0-11280 GCA_036391815.1 Rhodocyclaceae bacterium | reverse complement strand
GAAACCGTGCTGGCGCGCAAGGCTTTTTCCGTCGCCGAGCCGGCGCCGAGTGCCGATGCGCGCGGTGGGGTTATCGCGGCGGCTGCCGCGGTGCGCGAACTTGGAGCAGAATTGAATCGCTGGCTGGCGCAGACGGCGCGCAGCAAGCCGGCGGTGGTGCAGCGCTGCGGCGCCGGCTGAGCCCGACAAGAATTTCAACGACGCCCGACAATGGGCCAACTAGGGAAAGTGGAGAAGGAAGAATGGCAAACATCTACGAGACCGGTCTCGACAAGAACCCCGCCAACTACGTGCCGCTCACGCCGCTGAGCTTCCTCGATCGCACGGCCTACATCTACCCGCAGCGCACCTCCGTGATCCACGGCAAGCGCCGCTACACCTGGAAGGAAACCTACGCCCGCTGCCGCCGCCTGGCGTCGATGCTGGAGGCGAAGGGCATCGGCGTCGGCGACACCGTCGCCGTCATGCTCAACAACACCCCCGAGATGTTCGAGTGCCATTTCGGCGTGCCGATGACCGGCGCCGTGCTCAACACCATGAACACGCGGCTCGATGCCGAAACCATCGGCTTCATGCTCAACCACGGCGAGGCGAAGGTGTTCATCGTGGACCGCGAGTATTCCGCGACGACGAAGAAGGCCATCGAGATATCCAAGCGGGACATGCTGGTGATCGACGTGGACGACCCCGAGTTCACCGGCCCCGGCGAGCGCGTCGGCAGCATCGATTACGAGGCCTTCATCGCCGGCGGCAACCCGGGGCACGAGTGGCAGCTGCCTTCCGATGAGTGGAACGCCATCAGCCTCAACTACACCTCCGGCACCACCGGCAACCCCAAGGGCGTCGTCTACCATCATCGCGGCGCCTACCTGAATGCCATGTCGAACATCGTCTCCTGGGGCATGCCGCCGCACGCGGTCTACCTGTGGACGCTGCCGATGTTCCACTGCAACGGCTGGTGCTTCCCCTGGACCATGGCGGCCAACGCCGGCACCAACGTCTGCCTGCGCCGCGTCGACGCCAAGCTGATCCTCGAGTCGATCCGCGAGAACAAGGTCACCCACTACTGCGGCGCGCCCATCGTGCACAGCCTGATCGCCAACGCGCCGGCCGAGTGGCGCGAGGGCATCGGGCACACGGTGTCCGGCCTGATCGCCGCGGCGCCGCCTCCGGCCGCGGTGATCGAGGGCATGGGCAAGATCGGCTTCAACATCACCCACGTCTATGGGCTCACGGAGACCTACGGACCGGCGTCGGTCTGCGCCAAGCATCCCGAGTGGAGCGACCTCCCGCTCGACGACCAAGTGCGCCTCAACGGGCGCCAGGGCGTGCGCTACCACACGCAGGAGGCCATCACGGTGCTCGACCCCCAGAGCATGCGGCCGGTGCCGTGGGACGGCGAGACCATGGGCGAGATCATGTTCCGCGGCAACCTCACCATGAAGGGCTACCTGAAGAACCCGAAGGCGACCGAGGACGCCTTCCGCGGCGGCTGGTACCACACCGGCGACCTGGCCGTGATGCAGCAGGACGGCTACGTCAAGATCAAGGACCGCAGCAAGGACATCATCATCTCCGGCGGCGAGAACATCTCGTCGGTGGAGGTCGAGGACGTGCTGTACCGCCACCCGGCGGTGATGACCGCGGCGGTGGTGGCGACGCCCGACCCGAAGTGGGGCGAGGTGCCGTGCGCCTTCATCGAACTGCGCGAGGGCGCCGCCGTCACGGAAGAGGAGATGAAGGCGTTCTGCAAGGAGCGCATGGCGCACTTCAAGGTGCCCAAGAAGTTCGTCTTCGAGGCCGTGCCGAAGACGTCCACCGGCAAGATCCAGAAATTCATCCTGCGCGAGCGGGCGAAGTCGGCGGCGGCGATCGAGTGATGGCGACGGCGGGCGCGCGGCCCGCGCTGCCGGAGTGATGCGATGGCGCTTTCGCTTAACAGGTACGCGGCGATGAAGGGCTACAGCCGGGTGCTGGCGCGCGCGCTCGACGAGAAGGACGAGGCGACGCGCCTGCATTGCGAGCGCGTCATCGAGCTGGCCGGCGACCTGGGCCGCCACTGCAAGCTGGCGTCGGGAGACCTGCGCCACCTGCGGCTGGCGGCCGCGCTCCACGACGTCGGCAAGATCGGCATCCGCGACGCCGTGCTGCTCAAGCCCGGCAAGTTCGACGAGCAGGAGTGGCGCGAGATGCAATCGCATTCGGAGCGCGGCGAACGCATCGTGCTTGCCATCGAGGTCGAGGGCGCCAGGGAAGTCGCGCTGGCCGTGCGCTACCACCACGAGGACTACGACGGCGCCGGCTATCCCGACGGGCTGTGCGGCGAGGAGATCCCGGTGATCGCCCGCATGGTGGCGCTGGCCGACGCCTACGACGCCATGGCCGAGCCGCGGCCCTACCATCCGCGGCGCGACCATGCGCAGATCATGGCGGTGCTCGACGAGGAGAGCGGCGCGCGCTTCGATCCGTGGCTGGTGGAACGATTCAAGGAAATGATCCGGCACAGCGCCTGGCGGGCGCGGTGACGGACCGACAACGCAACGACAAGGAGGAGGCCATGAGCGCCGTACTGCAATCCCAACAAGAACCCATCCTGCTGCGCGACGACGCGGCGGGCGTGACGACCCTCACGCTGAACCGGCCCGGGCAGTTCAACTCGCTGTCCGAGGAGATGCTGGCCGAGCTGCAGGGCGCGCTCGACGCCATCGCCAGGGACGCGTCGGTGCGCGCGGTGGTGATCGCCGGCGCCGGCAAGGCCTTCTGCGCCGGGCACGACCTCAAGCAGATGCGCGCCAACCACAGCAAGGACTACATGCAGACGCTGTTCCGCCAGTGCGGCCGCGTCATGACGACGCTGACGCAGATGCCGCAGCCGGTGATCGCCCGCATCCACGGCATCGCGACGGCGGCCGGCTGCCAGCTGGTGGCGGCGTGCGACCTGGCGGTGGCGGCGGACGTCGCCCGCTTCGCCGTCTCGGGCATCAACGTCGGGCTGTTCTGCTCGACGCCCGCCGTGGCGCTGTCGCGCAACATGGGGCGCAAGCAGGCGATGGAGATGCTGCTGACCGGCGACTTCATCGACGCCGCCGAGGCGCAGCGCCGCGGCCTGGTGAACCGCGTGGTGCCGCTCGACCAGCTCGACGGCGAAGTGAGGAAGCTCACGGATTCGATCTGCGCCAAGTCCGCCGTGGCGGTCTCGATGGGCAAGCAGCTGTTCTACCGCCAGCTCGAGATGGGCCTCGACGGCGCCTACCAGCTGGCGTCGGAGACCATGGCCTGCAACATGATGAGCGAGGATGCGGCCGAGGGGATCGACGCCTTCATGCAGAAGCGCAAGGCGGAGTGGAAGGGGCGCTGAAGGGGGCCGGCCGGCTCAGGCGCCGAACCAGTACAGCGCTCCGCACAGGCCGCCGCCGACCAGGTAGAGCTGCCAGGTCTCGGGCGTGAGGTAGGGAAACAGCATCATGGCCAGGCCGATCCATTTCGGGTACGGCCGCTCGGCCTTCTTGCCATAGCGGTAGGCGGCATAGCCGACGATGGTGAAGATCACCAGGCCGGCGAGGTAGGCGGGCGTCGGGAAGGAAATGCCGAGGGACTGCAGTTCGGCCATGCGCGGCGAAGCGGTCCTAGGCGCGGCCGGCCTCGTACGCGCCGTCGGCCGGGACCGCCCGCTCGCCGGCGGCCGGCGCGTTCTCGGCGTGCGCGGCCTTCTCCTCCGCGTCGAGTTCGCGGATGCGCGCCTCCAGCGCGCGCTCCTTCTCGATGAGCTTGGCGAAGCGTCTGGCGTTGAAGTTGTACTCGCGCAAGCCGACGTAGAACACCAATATCCCCGATACGATCAGGAATACCCCGGTGATCTCGAAGAACTCGTGTCCGATCAGCTTGACGAACGCGATGCCCAGGACCGACATGGCGATCGCCGTGCGGGCGTAGGCGAGGAAAGTCCGCTTGTTCGCCAGCACCGTCCGATCCAGCGCCAGCCAGTCGCGCAGGATCATTTCTTCGCGCTTGAATTCGAGATAAGGGTCGTCGATCACGGGAAAAGAGATTGAATGCCGGCAAAAAACGGGATTCATTATATGTTCGCGTATTGTTCAAAGTGTGTTCATTTGTAATTCCGACGATCTCGAGGAGAAGCGGCATGGCGGTCGATTTCAGGGCAGGAATCCTTTGGGGCACGGCGGTCGTCCTCATGGCGGCAGGCGGAACCTGGCAGGCATCGCAGGCTTTCGGCGGCGAAAGCCCGGCGCGCGCGGCGAGTGCCGCCACGCCAGGCGCGCAGCAGGCCGAACCCGTTCTCTCCCGGGCCGCGGCCGGCAGGATCGTGGCCCGGTACCTCGGCGACGTGGAGGGCAAGCTTGCGGCCTGGGAACCCCGGAGGCAGTCGTTCCTGGCGCGAATCGAGCACGACGTGCAACTGCGTGCGACCGACATGGCGGCGAAAGACGCCGAGGCGTTCAAGGATGCCGCCAAGGCGGTTCAGCGGGAGGTCTACCTGGTTCCCACCGACGGCAACTTCTCCAAGGAGGACGACCGGGTCTTCGACGCCGCCTCGTCGGCCGCGGACGACCTGATGATGGCCGACGCGGCGCTGGCTATCGAGTGGGCCGTCTATGCCAAGACCGGCCACAACCAGAAGGAGCTCGCGGCCGTGACCGAGGACGCCCGGCAGGCCCGCGCGGTGTTCCAGCGCGCGGCCCGGGCGGCATACGGGCATTTCGGCATCGTCCCGGCTGCCGCCGGCGCGGCGCCGGGGCGCGCCAGGCCGGCGCGCCGCTAGCGGAGCCCCTACTGCCAGCCGTAGCGCCGCGCATAGAAGCGCTTCATCTGCTGCGTCAGCACCATGTAGCCGCCCAGGGTCAGGGCCAGCAGCGGGAAGTACAGCGGCGGCAGCGCCTCCAGCTTGAAGTAGTGCGAGACCGGGCCCATCGGGATGAAGATGCCGATGGCCATGATCAGCAGCGTCATCGCCAGCAGCGGCGTTCCCGGGCGGCTTTGCAGGAAGGGCACCTTCTGCGTGCGGATCATGTGCACCACCAGCGTCTGGGTCATCAGGCTCTCGATGAACCAGCCCGACTGGAACAGCGTCTGCTGCTCCGGCGTGTTCGCCTGGAACACGAACCACATGATCACGTAGGTGGTGATGTCGAAGATCGAACTGACCGGGCCGAAGTGGATCATGAAGCGGCCGATGTCGGCCGGGTTCCAGCGCTGCGGCGCCTTCACCAGTTCCTCGTCGACGTTGTCGAACGGGATGGCGACCTGCGAGATGTCGTAGAGCAGGTTGAGCACCAAAAGGTGCATCGGCAGCATCGGCAGGAAGGGGATGAAGGCGCTCGCGACCAGCACCGAGAACACGTTGCCGAAGTTCGAGCTGGCGGTGATCTTGATGTACTTCAGCATGTTGGCGAAGGTCTTGCGGCCCTCGATCACGCCTTCCTCCAGCACCATCAGGCTCTTCTCGAGCAGGATGATGTCGGCCGCCTCCTTGGCGATATCGACCGCGGTGTCGACGGAGATGCCGATGTCGGCGGTGCGCAGCGCCGGCGCGTCGTTGATGCCGTCGCCCATGAAGCCCACGACGTGGCCGTTGATCTTGAGCTGCTTGACGATGCGGTCCTTCTGGGCAGGCGTCAGCTTGGCGAACACGTTGTGGGACTCGACGGCCCTGGCCAGCTCCGTCTGGCTCATGCGCTCGATGTCGGCGCCGAGGACGATGCCAAGCTGCGGCAGGCCGACCTCGCGGCAGATCTTGGCGGTGACCAGCTCGTTGTCGCCGGTCAGCACCTTCACCGAGACGCCGTGTGCGGCGAGCGCCTCGAGCGCCGGCGCCGTGGTCTCCTTCGGCGGGTCGAGGAAAGCCACGTAGCCGACCAGCGTGAGTTCCGACTCGTCGGCGACGCTGTAGGTCTCCTTGGTCGGCGGCATCTCCCGGGCGGCCACGGCGACGACGCGCAGGCCGTCCTCATTGAGTTCGGCGGTGATGGCGCGGATGCGTTCGAGCAGCTCCGGCGTCACGGGTTCGTCGGCCTCGCCGTGGCGCACGTGCGTGCACACGCCGAGGATTTCCTCGACGGCGCCCTTGCAGATCAGCAGGTGGTGCTGGTCGTGCTCGGCCACCACCACCGACATGCGGCGGCGCTGGAAGTCGAACGGAATCTCGTCGACCTTGTGGAAGTTGGCGGCCGGGTTGAGGTCGCGGTGCACGTCGCCGTGCTCGAGCACGGCGACGTCGAGCAGGTTCTTGAGCCCCGTCTGGTAGTAGCTGTTGAGGTAGGTGTAGTCGAGCACGGTGTCCGACTCCTCGCCCCAGACGTCGGTGTGGCGCTCGAGGAAGATCTTGTCCTGCGTCAGCGTGCCGGTCTTGTCGGTGCACAGCACGTCCATGGCGCCGAAGTTCTGGATCGCGTCGAGCCGCTTGACGATCACCTTGCGCCGCGACAGGATCACCGCGCCCTTGGCCAGTGTCGAGGTGACGATCATCGGCAGCATCTCGGGGGTCAGGCCGACGGCGACCGACATGGCGAACAGGAAGGCCTCGGTCCAGTCGGCCTTGGTGAAGCCGTTGATCAGCAGCACCAGCGGCGACATCACCATCATGAAGCGGATCAGCAGCCAGGCCACCTTGTTCACGCCGGCCTGGAACTGCGTCGTCACCGGCGAGCCGCTGGTCACGCGCTGCGCCAGCGCGCCGAAGTAGGTGCGGTTGCCGGTGGTCACCACGATGGCCGTCGCCGAGCCCGAGATGACGTTGGTGCCCATGAACAGCAGGTTCTCGAAGTCGAGCGGGTTGCCCGCCTCGTTCGAACGACGGCGCGGGAACTTCTCGACCGGCAGCGATTCGCCGGTCATCGCCGCCTGGCTGACGAACAGGTCCTTGGCGGCGAGGATGCGGCAGTCGGCCGGGATCATGTCGCCGGCCGACAGCAGCACCAGGTCACCGGGGACGATCTGTCCGATCGGCAGCTCGACCTTGCGCGGCCCGTGCGGATGGAGCTGGACGTCGAAGTAGCGGCGCGCCTCCTCCTCGGCGTCCTCGGCCGGATCGCGGCGCAGCACGCTGGCCGTGTTGGTCACCATCGCCTTGAGCTTCTCGGCGGCATGGTTGGACTTGCGCTCCTGCACGAAGCGGATCGCCACCGACAGCACCACCATCGAGCCGATGACGATGGTGGCCTTCATGTCCTCGGTGAGCCAAGAGATGGCGGCCAGCAGCGTCAGCAGGATGTCGAACGGCGTCTTGTAGCAGCGCCACAGGTGCTGCCACCAGGTGGGCGGCCGCTCGTGCTCGACCTCGTTGGGGCCGACGCGCTCGCGGATCTCCTCGGCCTGGGATTCGGAAAGGCCGTCCGCGTGGGAACCGAGTTGCGCGAGCAGCGCTTCGGCATCGGCGGCAGCGGCGGCCGTCAGCTCCTGCGACAGCTCGATGGGAAACTCGCGGTTGACCGGCGTGCCGACCATGCCCTCGAGCATGACCAGGCGGCGGAAATGGCGGCCCAGCCCGCGCGTGCGCAGGAAGCCGGCGAACAGGTTCTTGAGGAAGCCCAGGGCGATCTGCATGTCGGCCTCAGTATTCGAAGTGCAGGCGCAAGCCGGCGAAATTGACGGGACCGCGATCGGCGTTGTAGGCCGGATGGCGCGCGCGCTGGCAGTCGACGGTGACCCACAAGCCCTTCACGACCTGGGCGTCGTAGTAGCCCTCGGCGATCTCTTCGGCCGCATAGCGGTAGCCGGTCCCCGGCGGCGGGGGGCCGTCGCCGATGAAGGCGCCGAGCCCACCTGCGGCCAGGTATCGACGGTGGGCGTCGGACAGGCCGTTCCTCGCTGCGCCGACGCCGACGACGTCGGCGGGACGCCCCCACGAGCCGCCCTTGATCGACACGCCGCCGGACAGCGAGCGCTCGACCTCGGTGAACGCGTAAGCCTCGGTCTCGCCATCGTTGCGGCTGGCGCGCAGGAAGGCGCCGACATCGCTGTTCACCGCCTGCTCGAAGCTGATGCCGTATCCGGTCTTCGACTGTTCCTTGCGCACGTCGGCGACCGTCGGTGCCCCCGCGCCGCCGTTCGCGCGCCAGGCGTCCAGCGCATCCTGGAAGCCGCCCATGCGCGCATGGTTGCGGAAGGCGAGCAGGCGCGCCTTGCCCGGCTGGCCGCCGATCTCGTGGTCATGCTCGACCTCGACCTCGTCGCCGTGGTGAGCGCCGATGCTCCAATCGAGGGTCGGACCGTTGGATTCGCGCGGCTGCATGAAGCGGCCGGCGCGCAGGACCCAGTCATCTTGGTACCACTCGGCGGCCGCACCCCAGGTGTAGCCGCGCGTGTCGGCCGCGTAGTCGAAGGCGCCGTGGGCCATCATGGTCCAGTTGAGGAACATGGTGCGCGGGTCGTGCGAGTATGTGTTGATGTCGAAGATGTCGATGATGGACATCTTCCCGGCGGTCAGCACCATGCGGTTCTTGTCCACGCGCCCGGCGAGCTGGTTCTGCGCGGATTCGACGGCCTCGCTGCCCCCGCCGAGATTCCACGTCTGGCGCAGGAACAGGCGAGCCGCATAGATGGTGGGATTCGGCCCGCCGCCCTTCTGGTTCTCGCCGTTGGTGAGCCCGCCGAGGCCGTGGAGATCGGAGAGCGACTCGCTCGACGTCAGCTCGGGATTGAAGTAGAGCTCGCCGCCCTGCCAGGGCCGCAGGCCCACGAAGGCGGTCGCCGTCAGCGTGTAACTGCGCGGCTCTCGCTCGGGGCCCAGGCTGTTCGGGCCGGAATAGGCGGCCGCAAAGGCGCCGTGGCGCTGCCAGACGTAGGTTGCCTGGAACTTGGCGTCCGCGTCCTGGCGTTCGGCCATGCCGCCCTCGGCGGCGCCGACGGGCGCCCCGACCCCGGCCGCCAGGACGGCGGCAAGACATGCTGCGCGATGCGCGACGATCTTCGTCATTCGCTTCACCTGCAAAGTCATGGCGCTTTCGCCGCATCGACGAAAGCGCCTCGACAGACAAGGACTGGAGGGTGCTGCGACTGTCCGCCGCGCGGCGGAAGACTGCTGTTGATCGCTGTGACGCACCGTCCCGCTTGAAGCGGAACGGCGGTGAGAATGGACTCGTGCCCGCGGATTCCGCTTCTACTTCAAGAACCGACTAGAGCAACTGTCCATGGGGAGTCCCCGTTGTGGAAACGGGCGCGATTGTGGACCGGCGTCGACTCGGTGTCAATGAAAAGGGTAATGCGCGGCGATGACTTTACGATGACAGGGAATCGAGCCAGACCTCGAGTCCCTGGGCATTCAGCTCGATGTCAGCTTCGAAGAAATCGAGCGCGGCCTGGCCCTGCAGCGGCCACCCTTGCCGGCGGGCCTCGGCATCCACGATCCCGGCAATGCCGTCCATGATCAGGCGCTTGCGCCGGTCGCCGGCGCCCTTCGCGCGCAGCGCCGCTTCCACCTGTTCATCGATCAGCCGATGAAGGTCGGCTCCCAACCGGGCCGTGTCGCGGGCCTGGCCGTAGTGGGTGGCGTAGACCGCTTCGGGGCCGAAGGACAGGATGCGATCGATCGAGCGGTGCAGCGCGGCCGGGTCGAGCTGGCTGGGCGTCAGCGTCGGGAAGACGTGCCGCCGGCCGTCGGCGCCGTCGAGTTCGCGGAAGACGAAGCCGAAGGTGTCGCCGGTGAAGAAATGGCCGGTGAGGCCGTCGCGGATGCAGACGTGATGGCGCGCGTGCCCCGGCGTGTCGAGGAACAGCAGTTCGCGTCCGGCGAGGTCGAGCGTCGCGCCGTCCGGAGTTTCGATGACGCGCTCCTGGGGCACCGGCACGATGTCGCCGTACATGGCGCGCGCCTTCGCCTCGCCGTAGACGGCGCAGGTCGCGGCCGTCAGCCTGGCGGGATCGATCATGTGGCGGGCGCCTCGCGGATGCACGGTGAGCCGCGCATTCGGCAGTTCGCGCATCAGGGCGCCGGCGCCGCCGGCATGGTCGAGATGAACGTGGGTCAGGACCAGGTAGTCGACGGCTTCGCGCGCGACGCCGAGCGAGGCCAGCGCATCCAGCACACGCGGCACGCCGGCATTCACGGCGGCGTCGACCAGCGCGGCGCGGCCTTCATGGACGATCAGGTGGACGGCGTCGAGTTGGGGGCGGCCGAAGCCGGAATCGATCGCCTGGATGCCGGCGCCAAAATCGGTGAGATGGGAATTCATGGCCGCATTGTGCCGGAAGGCGGCGGGCGGCGGCCGCGGCTACGCGACGATGTTGATCAGCTTGCCGGTGATTTCGCCGCGCTCGTTGGGGGTCGGGACGACGGCCTGCTTGCCGTCTTCCTGGCGCTTCTTGCCGTCGCGCTTTGACTGCTGGCGCGCGTCGGGATGGCTGCGATCGGCATCATTGACCGGCCGCACGGCGGGCTGGGGGGAAACCGACGGTTCGATGGCCATATCGTCGTCCTTTCGGCGATGGCGCGGGCGCGCCGCAATGCCGGGAACTTCCTTGTGGACGATAACGGCATTCGCGACAGATACTTAAGTCGACAAGTTATGCCGCTGTCGAGATATGGGACCGCTCTACTCCGTGATTCGTTCCGTGATCCAGCGCCGGGTCTTGGCGGCGTCCATCGGAAAACGGCCGCACTGCATCATCGAGAAGCCGAACACGTAGGCGTAGAGCAGCACGCTGCGGGCCTTGGCCTCGGATTCCGGCAGCCCCAGCGCGACGAACAGCGCACGCGTGCAGTCGAGGCGGGTGGCGTCGACCTCCTCGACCACGGCCGCGGTGGCGGCATCCTGGCGCGCCCACATGCGGATGGCGGCCTCGATGGCGATGCCTTTGCGGTTCTTGGCCGCTGCGTACACCTCGATGGTGTGGTTCAGCGCATCGAGCTCCTTGCCCGGCTCGGCGGCGGTCTGCTTCTGGATGTCGCGGATGCGGCCCTGGCGCCAGGTGTCGAGCACGGCGTCGACGAGGTCGCGCCGATCCTTGAAGTGCCAGTAGAAACTGCCCTTGGTGACGCCGAGCTTTTTCGCCAGCACCTCGACGCGCAAGCCGTCCATGCCGTCGACGGCGACGACGTCGATGGCGCCGCGGATCCAGGTTTCGCGGTCGAGGGCGGTGCGGGCGGGCTTTTCCATACGGTCAGGTATTGAAACACGAATCGGAGTGGCGTAGTATAGCGCCAAACCATACGTTACCGTATGGAACGCGGAGTGGCTAAACTGTCGCGACATTCCCAAGGAGGTCGGCTTTGAAAGTCCTGGTTCCGGTCAAGCGGGTGATCGATTACAACGTCAAGGTGCGGGT
>DASVZD010000287.1:0-2574 GCA_036391815.1 Rhodocyclaceae bacterium | reverse complement strand
CAGCGGGTCGGCCGGGATCAGCGGCGACTTCCAGACGATGCGGATGTCGCCCATGCGATCGGGCATGCGCGCCTTCAGCTTTTCCATGTCGACGGTGTTGTTGGTGGCGACGTCGACCTGCTTGTTGAGCACGGCCATGATATTGGTCTCGTGACTGGCGGCGACCACGTTCCTGAAGTGCGTCTTGGGATCGATCTTGTTTTGCGCGAAGACGTAATAGCTCGGCACCAGGAAGCCGGAGGTCGAATTGGGGTCGCCGTTGCCGAAGCGATACTTGCCGGGGCGCGAGACGACGTCGTTGAGCGAGAAGATGTCGGTGTCCTTGTTGGTGATGAGCAGCGAGTAGTAGCCGGCGCTGCCATCTACGTTGATCACATGCGCGAAGACCTCGCCGTTGGAGCGGTCGACCGCTTCCATCGCCGACTTGTTGCCGAAGTAGCCGATCTGCACCTTGTTGAAGCGCATCGCCTCGATCACGCCGGCGTAGTCGGGCGCGAAGAAGGGCTGCACCTTGAGGCCGGTGGCCTTCTGCAGGTCGGCGAGCACCGGCGCCCATTGCTGCCTGAGCGCCTGCGAGTTCTCAGTCGAGATGATGCCGAAATTGATTTCGGTGGTTTCAGCCTTGGCCGGGTTCACCAGGGCGGCAACCGACACGCAGAGCGCGGCGGCGAGGGTGATGACACGCATGGAATTCTCCGAAGTGATGAGAGGGGATCAGGCGGCCGCTTCCGCGAGCGCCCGAGGAACCGGGGGATTGCCGATGAGGAAATCGCGCAGGCTGGGCCCGTCGCCTTCGAGCTCGGCCGCCTCGGCGCCATAGAGCTCGCACAGCAGCGCATGGGTGAGCGCCGTGCTGGGACCGTCGTAGACCACCCTGCCGTGGCGCAGCGCCACCGTGCGCGGGCAGTAGCGGATCGCGAAGTCCACCTGATGCAGCGAGACGAGCACCGTGGTGCCGTCCTCGCGATTGATGCGGGCCAGGGTCTCCATGACGCGCCGCGAGGACTCCGGATCGAGCGAGGCGATCGGCTCGTCGGCGAGGATGATGCGCGACTGCTGGACCAGCGCACGGGCGATGGCCGCGCGCTGCTGCTGCCCGCCGGAAAGCGTGGATGCGCGCTGCCAGGCGGTCTCGGGGATGCCGACGCGGGCCAGCGCGTCGGCCGCCAGGCGGCGATCTCCGCGCGGGAAGATGCCGAGCAGGCTGCGCCACGGCGGCAGGCGGCCGAGCGCGCCGGTCAGCACATTGAGCATCACCGGCAGGCGGCCGACCAGGTTGAATTGCTGGAACACGAACCCAAGGTGGGCGCGCGCCTTGCGCACGCCGCGGCCGAGCCGGCCGTCCTTCTGGATGTCCGCGCCGTGCACAGCAATGCGGCCGCCGCCGGCGTCGCCCGTCACCAGGCCCGCAACATGCCGCAGCAGGGTCGACTTGCCGGAACCCGAGGCGCCGATCAGCGCCACCATTTCGCCCGGCCGGATCGAGATATCGACGCCGTCGAGCGCCTTGCGCCCGCGGAAGGTCTTGGTCAGGCCGGCGATCTCGATCGCCGGCGGCGCAGCTTCGTTCGGATTGCTCATCGTCCAGGTCCCTCGCATTCGGATGGCCGGGAATGCTAGGGCCGGCGTGTTTCAGCGCCGTGTTCCGTCGATGACGTACAGATGACGCGAACGTTACAACGTCATACTTCGCGACGGCGCCAGCAGGTCGACCAGCCGCGCGCCGGCCGCCTCGAGCGGCCCGTCGTTGTCGATGCGGATCAGTTCCGGGTGCGCTTCCACTGCGACGACCGCGCGCCGCAGCCGTGCCGCGAGCGCCGCGCCCGTCTCGCGGTCGCGCGCAGCGAGACGGGCCGCCTGGGCTTCCGGCGACACCTCGATCAGTACGCCGACGAGGTCCGGATAGGCGGCGCGCGCGGCCGGATAGTATTCGCGCGACCCATTGACCACGACATTGACCCCCGCCTGCATCCAGAAGTTGATCTCCCAGCCGATGCCGTAGCTTAGGCCGTGGGCCTGCCAGGAGAGCGCAAAGCAGCCGAGCCGATCGCGCGCGGCGAATTCCGTCGGCGTCAGTGCCACGTGGTTCTCGCCGCCGGCATCGGCCGGCCGCGTGATGTAGCGATGGGCGAAGATGACGCCGCCGCTCGCAGCGAGCCGGTCGCGCGCGTAGTCGAGCAGGCTGTCCTTGCCTGCTCCGGAAGCGCCCATGATGTAGTAGATGCGTCCCGCCATAGCCGCGCGAAGGTAGCGGCGGCGCATGACGGGAGTATTACTAGGCGCAGCGGTCGGATGGTCCGTTCCATCTTCGGACTCGTCGCAGGCCGGCAGGGTGCCCTGCTGCGCTCCGTGTCCCCCGGCGGACCAGAGCGATAAGGCGTCCGCCTCCTCCTTTACCTGCGCGCAGCAGGGCACCCCACCGGCCTGAGTGCAGCGCTTGATCCCGGCTCGGGAACGCATCAAGCCGCGGGTGGCGGGTGGTCGTCGACGCGTAGGTAAAGGAGGAGGAGGCCGCGTCAGCGGCCGACGGGGGACACGAAGCGTCGGCGACCACGCGTCGCCCGCGGCAGTCGC
>DASVZD010000286.1:0-17404 GCA_036391815.1 Rhodocyclaceae bacterium | reverse complement strand
CCGGGCTGCGGCATGCCGCGCCGCCAGGCGCCGCCCGAAAGGCGGCCGACGATGCCGTCGCCGAGGATGGCGGAAGCGGCGTGGCCGGCGGCCAGGCCCGTGCGTACAAGCCCGGCCACGGCACCGAAGTTGTCGACCGTCCACTCGCCCATGTGGCGCGATACGCCGCCCATGCCGCGCCCGCGCAGCCGGCGCGTGAGTTCTCCGGTGTCGATTTCCACGGGACAGGCCGTCGAGCAAAGCCCGCAGCCCGCGCAGGTGTCGAGCCCGAAGTAGGCGAAGTCGATGCCGAGCGCGCCGGGCTCCTCGCCGGCGGCGGCGCGGCGCGACAGCTCGCGCCAGCTGACGATGCGCTGGCGCGGCGACAGCGTCAGGCGGTGCGACGGGCACAAGGGTTCGCAGAAGCCGCATTCGATGCAGCGGTCGACGATGTCCTCGGCGGCCGGCATCGGCTTGAGGTGCCGCAGATGCGCCTGCGGGTCGTCGTTGATGATGACGCCCGGGTTGAGCAGCTGGTTGGGGTCGAACAGGCGCTTGATCCGGCGCATCAGCGCGGTTGCCTGCTGGCCCCATTCGAGCTCGACGAAGGGCGCCATGTTGCGGCCGGTGCCGTGTTCCGCCTTGAGCGAGCCCTGGTACTTGCCCACCACCAATTGGCAGACGTCGTCCATCAGGCGCGCGTAGCGCTCGACCTCGGCGGCGTCGCGGAAGTCCTGGGTGAACACGAAGTGCAGGTTGCCTTCGAGCGCGTGGCCGAAGATGATCGCATCAGAGTAGCCGTGCCGGCGCAGCAGCGCCTGCAGGTCGAGCGTGGCGGCGGCCAGCGATTCGATGGGGAAGGCGACGTCCTCGATGATCACCGTGGTGCCGGCGCGGCGCACGGCGCCCACCGAGGGGAAGGTGCCCTTGCGCACCTTCCAGTAGGTCTCGCAGGTGGCGGGGTCGGCCGAGAAGGCCGGCGGCTCGACGGTTGCGATGCCGGCCAGGGCGCTCAGTGCGGCGTCGATGCGCCGTTCGAGGACGTCCGCGGTCTGTCCGCGCACTTCGATGAGCAGGGCGGCGGCATCGTTTCCCAGCGAACGCATGACGGCCGGCAGTCCCGGCTTGTCCTCGACCGAGCGCAGGGCGGGGCGGTCGAGCAGCTCGACGGCGGCCACCCGGTGCGGCTTGAGGCTGATGACCGCCTGGCAGGCCGCTTCGATGGAGGGGAAGAACACCAGCGCGCTCGCCTTGTGCGGGTCTTCGGGGACGGTGCGGTAGCTGATGCGCGAGATGAACCCCAGCGTGCCTTCCGAACCGATCATCAGGTGGGCCAGGATGTCGACGGGATCGCTGAAGTCGATCAGCGCGTTGAGGCTGTAGCCGGTGGTGTTCTTGATCTTGTACTTGCGGCGGATGCGCTCGGCGAGCGCGGCGTCGGCGCAGGTTTCGGCGGCCATGCGCTCCAGGCCGTCGAGCAGGGCGGCCTGGCTGCGGCGGAAGCGCGCGACGCTGCCGGGATCCTCGGTGTCGAGCAGCGTGCCGTCGGCCAGCACGACGCGCAGGCCGGCCAGCGTGCGATAGCTGTTCTGCGCGGTGCCGCAGCACATGCCGGAGGCGTTGTTGGCGGCGATGCCGCCGATCTTGCAGGCATTGATGGAGGCCGGGTCGGGGCCGATCTTGCGGCCGAAGGGCGCCAGCCGGGCATTGGCCTCGCCGCCGACGATGCCGGGACCGAGCCGGACGGAATTGGCGCCGGGGGCGATCTCGCAGGTGGCGAAGCTTTCGCCGATCAGCGCCAGCACGCCGTCGGTGACCGCCTGCCCGGACAGGCTGGTGCCGGCGGCGCGGAAGGTCACCGGCCTGGCGTGCTGGCGCGCGGTGTGCAGCACTGCCTGGACCTCCTGCTCGCTCTCGACGACGGCGATGACCTCCGGGATCAGCCGGTAGAAGCTGGCGTCGGTGCCGTAGGCGAGCCGCCGCAGGTCGTCGGTGATGACCTGCGAGGCCGGCAGGACGCGCTTGAGCGCGGCGGCGATGGACATCAGCGCTGCCTCTCGCGCAGCAGGTCGCGCAGGCGCCTGGGCGCCGGCACGAGCGGCGTGCGGCTGCGCGTCCACGCGCCCTGTTCGATCGGCGACAGGGCGCGGCCGCGGCTCATGAACCAGGTGGTCAGGCGGTAGAGGCCGAGGCGGCTGTAGATCGCCGACCAGATGCGCCAGATCGCGCTGACCGTGCCGGTGCGCGCGCTGCCGCTGCCGCGCAGGTGCGCGGCGTCCGGCCGCGCCTGCGCCTCGGTGCGCAGGCGCACCAGCAGGTCGACGATGGGAATGCGCACCGGGCAGACCTCGGCGCAGGCGCCGCACAGCGTCGAGGCGAAGGCCAGCGGGTAGGTGGATTCCAGGCCGAGCAGGTGCGGCGAGATGATGGCGCCGATCGGGCCCGGATAGACGGTGCCGTAGGCGTGGCCGCCGATGCGCGCATACACGGGGCAGTGGTTCATGCAGGCGCCGCAGCGGATGCATTGCAGCGTGGCGCGCAGCTGCAGGTCGGCGTAGGCCTGGGTGCGGCCGTTGTCGAGCAGGATCAGGTGCACCTCGTCGGGACCGTCGAGCTCATTGGGCTTGCGCGGACCGCTGATGAAGTTCTGGTAGGTCTCGACCGGCTGTCCGGTGGCGGAGCGCGGCAGCAGGGTGTTGAGCACGGTGACGTGCTCGAGCCGGGCGACCACCTTCTCGATGCCGGTGATGGCGACGTGCACCTTCGGCACGGTGGTGCACATGCGGCCGTTGCCTTCGTTCTCGACGAGGAAGAGGGTGCCGGTCTCGGCGACGGCAAAGTTGACGCCCGAAAGCCCGATGTCGGCCGCGGCAAACTTCTTGCGCAGCACCTGGCGGCCGATGCGGATCAGCTCGTCGACGTTCTCGGTGTACTTCACGCCCGGCAGCTTCTGCGCGAACAGCTCGGCGATCTGCTGCTTGGTCTTGTGGATCGCCGGCATGATGATGTGCGAGGGCCCTTCGCCGGCAAGCTGGACGATGTACTCGCCCATGTCGGTCTCGAGCGCCTCGATGCCGGCGGCTTCCATCGCGTGGTTGAGCCCGCATTCCTCGCTGACCATCGACTTGCCCTTGACCATGCGCTTCGCCTCGTGGCGGCGCGCGATGTCGAGCACGATGGCGTTGGCCTCGGCCGGCGTCTCGGCCCAGTGCACCTTGACGCCGTTGGCGGTCAGCTTCGCTTCCAGCCGTTCGAGCAGGTCGGGCAGATTGGCCAGCGCATGGCGGCGGATCGCCGAACCGAGGTCGCGCAGGGCGCCGAGCTCCCCGGCGTCGGGAAACTGCGCGCGGCGCTTCGCCTGCAGGAAGTCCATGGCGCCGCGGAAGCTCTTGCGCAGGTGCGGGTCGTTGACGGCGGCCTTGCTGCGCTCGGCGAAGCTCGGGTGGAATTCGACCGGCTGGCTCATGATTGCGCGCCTCCGAGCAGCAGGATGACCAGCTCGCGCGGGCCGTGGGCGCCGTAGGCGAGCGTCTGCTGGATGTCGGCCGTCTTCGACGGGCCGGAGATCACCAGCGCGTTGGTCGGCATGCCGTCGCCCCAGCGCTCGGCCGTCATCGCCTCGTACAGGGTCGCGTGGATGCGCGCGGCGTCGAGCAGCACGAAGTGGATGGCCGGCACCAGCGACATCAGGCGCGGCGCGTCGGCGCCGGGCCAGAGGATCAGGCTGCCGGTGTCGGCAATCGCGCTGCGGGCGGGCGTCAGCGCGGCATCGATGCCGTCGAAGAAGTCTTCGCGCCATTCGGCGGCGGGCCGGTCGTAGCGGACCAGCTGGATGCCGTGCTCGGCGCAGGCGCCGCGGTCGGCGAGCACGCCCGCCTCGGCGCCGCCACCGACGAGCAGGCGGCCCACGCCCTTGGCCGCGGCAATCCGCGTCAGCAGGGCGGGCCAGGAGGCGGCATCGGTGTCGTGGACCTCGGCGTGCGAGGCTTCCATGTTGGCGCGGAAGCGCTCGATGCGGGCGGCCGGTTCGATCGTCGGCTTCCCGGCATACCAGGCGGCCACGTCGGGCAGCGGGACCGCTTCGCCCGCCGGCGCGCCGCGCAGTCGCGCCAGGATGCGGTCGCGTGCGCTCATGGCTGCCGGCCCTCCGTGCGGCGCCACAGGAAGCTGGCGATGTGCTCTCCGGGCAGCGAGGGAGCGGGGCGTCCGGCGATCTCGTCCTGCTTGGCCGCGCGGCCGAGGATGTTCAGCAGGCAGCCGCAGTCGGCGCTGACCACGCGCTGGGCGCCGCTTTCCTTGAGGCTCGCCACCTTCTCGCTGACCATGGCCTCGGAGATGTCGGGCTGCAGGATGGCGAAGGTGCCGCCGAAGCCGCAGCACTCCTCGGCACGCGCCTGCTGGGCGACGGTGACGCCGGACAGCCCGGCGAGCAGCGCGCCGCTGGTTTCATGGACGCCCATCTCGCGGCGCGCGTGGCAGGAGGTATGCAGGGCGACGGTGCAGGGCTCGCCCGCGTCGCGGCGATCGAAGCCGACGACATGCACGAGGAATTCGGTGAGTTCGAAGATGCGCGCGGAAAGTTCGGCGGCCTTCGGCGCCCAGTCGGCGTCGGCGGCGAACAGCTTCGGATAGCCGTGCCGCATCATCGCGGCGCAGGAGCCCGAGGGCACCACGACCGGCCAAGGTTCGCTGAACAGACCGATCTGGCGCTGCGCCACGGCGCGGGCTTCGTCGGGGAAGCCGTTGGTATAAGCCGGTTGCCCGCAGCAGGTCTGTTGCTCGGGGAAATGCACGCAGATGCCTTCGCGTTCCAGCAGGCGGACGGCATCCAGGCCGGCTTCGGGAACGAACTGGTCGACCAGGCAGGTGGCGAACAGATAGACGTCGGCGGGCTTGCCCGGGTAGCGCCGGGGACTTTGGGTGTCCGGACCCATGGCCGTCTCCTCCAATTGTTTGTATTCGAGAGGTCAAGTGGTAAGACCAATCGTGCGCGCACTATAGGGCGAAGGAGATAGGGTTGTCAACGGGGATGGCATTGACGGGATGCCGTTCAGGCAAATATCATGCAACTGGTCATACCATTTGGAACTGCCGATGAAACCACGCCGTCCCGCCGTCACCCGCGTCTCCGACGCCGTCGCCGCCGACCTCGAAGGGCGCATCCTCGAAGGCTCGCTGAAGCCGGGCGATCGCCTGCCGGCGGAGCGCGAACTGGCCGTCGAGCTCGGGGTGTCGCGTCCGTCGCTGCGCGAGGCGATCCAGAAGCTGGTGTCGAAGGGCATGCTGACGACCCGCCACGGCGGCGGCACCTACGTCACCGATCGCCTCGAGGCGCCGTTCGTCGATCCCTGGCAGGAGATGCTGGCCGGCCATCCGATGCTGCAGGCCGACCTGCTCGAGTTTCGCCACATGCTGGAGGGACAGGCCGCCTACCTGGCCGCGGAGCGGGCGACCGACGCCGACATCCAGCGCCTCGATGCCGCCTACGAGGCGCTCGGGAAGTTCTACGCCGCCGACGACTTCGACCATTGCATCGACGCCGACGTATCCTTCCACCAGGCCATCGCCGAGGCGGCGCACAACGTCCTGATCGCCCACGTGACGGCCAGCCTGCTGCGCGTGATCCACGGCCACATCTCGAGCAACCTCGAGCACCTGTACGCGCGGCCGCAGCGCTGGGACAAGCTGCAGGCGCAGCATCACGCGGTGTGGAGCGCGATCCGCGAGCACCGCGCCGATGCTGCGGCCAAGGCGGCGCGCGCCCACATCGAGTTCGTCATGCAGAGCATGGCCGACACGGCCAAGGAGGAGCAGCGCCGGCACATCGCGCGCCGCCGCCTGGGCGAGGCCGGCGCCTAGCGTTGCGTCCGCGGGCGAGGCCCGCGATAAAATGCGGAATGAGCGAAAAAAGAATCCTGCGTCGCGTGCCGAAGGCGGCCGCGGCGCCAGCGCCTGCCGCAGCAGGCGATTCCCAGGGGGTGCGCGTTTCCAAGCTGATGGCCGAGCGCGGCCTGTGTTCGCGCCGCGAGGCGGACGGCTACATCGAGCGCGGCCTCGTCTTCGTGAACGGCGAGCGCGTGAGCCAGCTCGGCACGCGCACCACGCCTGACGCCGTCATCACGCTGGGCGGCGCCGCGCAGGCCCACCAGGCGCGGCAGGTGACCATCCTGCTGCACAAGCCGGTCGGCTATGTGTCGGGGCAGGCGGAGGAGGGCTACCAGCCGGCGGTGATCTTGATCCGGGCCGAGACGCACCATGCGGGCGACAAGGGCGCGCGCTTCTCGCCGGCGCACCTGAAGGGACTGGCGCCGGCCGGGCGCCTCGACATCGACTCGACCGGGCTGCTGGTGCTTACCCAGGACGGCCGCATCGCGCGCCAGCTGATCGGCGAGGACTCGACGGTCGAGAAGGAATACCTGGTGCGCGTCGACGGCACGCTTGATGCGCACGGGCTGGCCCTGCTCAACCACGGCCTCTCGCTCGACGGCAAGGCACTGCGCCCCGCCAAGGTGTCCTGGGCCAACCCCGATCAGCTCTGCTTCGTCCTCAAGGAAGGCAAGAAGCGCCAGATCCGCCGCATGTGCGAGCTGGTGGGCCTCAAGGTCACCGGCCTCAAGCGCGTGCGCATCGGGCGCGTGCGCCTGGGCGACCTGCCGCCCGGACAGTGGCGCTACCTGGGCGAGGACGAGCGGTTCTAGCGGGCTTCGGCCAGCTTGAAGAAGCCCATCAGGTTCTGCAGCTGTTCCGACTGGGCGCCCATTTCCTCCGCGGTCGCGGCCAGTTCCTCGGCGCCGGCGGCGTTCTGCTGGGTGGCCTTGTTGAGCTGGCCCATGGCGCCGTTGATCTGCCCGATGCCGGACGACTGCTCGCGCGAGGCCGCGGCGATTTCCTGGACCAGCGTCGATGCCTGCGCGATGCTCGGCACGATGGCGTCCAGCAGCTGGCCCGCCTGCTCGGCCGTCTTCACCGAGGAACTGGCCAGCTCGCCGATTTCCTGGGCGGCGACCTGGCTGCGCTCGGCCAGCTTCCTCACCTCGGCGGCGACGACGGCGAAGCCCTTGCCGTGCTCGCCGGCGCGGGCGGCCTCGATGGCGGCGTTGAGTGCCAGCAGGTTGGTCTGGTAGGCGATGTCGTCGATGATGCCGATGCGCTCGGCGATCGACTTCATCGCCGCCACCGTCGAGTTCACCGCGACGCCGCCTGCGGCGGCCTTGGTGGCGGCCGTGCCGGCCATGTCTTCGGTGACCTTGGCGTTCTCGGTGTTCTGCGTCACCGAGCCGGTGATCTGCTCGATGGACGCCGTCGTCTGTTCCACGCTGGCGGCCTGCTCGCTGGTCGCCTGCGACAGCGATTGCGCGCTCGACGACACCTGGCCGGCGGCATTCGCGATGTGCCGCGCCGTGGCGCCGACCTCGCCGATGATGCCGCTGAGCTTGTCCACCATGCGCTGCATGGCGGCGATCAGGCGGCCCACTTCGTCCTGGGCCGAGGCTTCGACGCGCACCCCGAGGTCGCCGCCGGCGACGCGGTCGGCGACGCCCAGCGCCTGCCGCAGCGGGCCGACGATGCCGCGCGTGATCAACAGCGCGGCCAGCGCGCTGACGGCGGCGATGGCGATGCAAAGGCCGGCGATCCAGGACGCGGCGGCGGCCACGGTGCGCCGGAAGCCTTCCGACGCGGCCGCGGTCAGCTTGGCGTTGATGTCCATCAGGGTCTGGAAGGCGCTGCCGAGCGCCTGGTCGGCGCCCTTGATGCCGCGGTCGATCTCGTTCGAGTTCTGTCCGGCGTCGCGCGCCTTGACGGCTTCATCGATGGCCGTCAGGTAGGCGCGGGCGCCCTGCTCGATCTGCTCGAGTGCGGCGGCCTCGTCGGCGCTGATCTGCCCGGCGCTGCGGTAGCTGCCGGCGGCCTTGGCGATGGCCGCCATGTCGTCGCGGAACTTCTTGTCGTAGTCGGCGCCGCGCAGGATGTAGTTCTTGAAGTGATGGATGCCGTTCATCAGGCCGACCTGGCCGGCTGCGACGGCGTCGCGCTTCTTCAGCGTGACTTTCTCGAAATCGTTCCACTGGCCTTCGATGCCGCTGACCTGGCGCCATGAAACCATGCCGAGCAGGACGGAGGCGAACACGATGCCGCCGAATCCGATGCCGAGCTTCCTGCCGATGCCTAGATTTCCCCACATGTCTCTCTCCTGGGTCTTGTTGTCGGTGGTGGTGCCGGATCATGCGGCGGGCATGCTAACTTGAACAAGCTGCGGTCGGCAATGTGGGATTTGCCCTAGGCGCCCCTCCCGCCGGGCGCGGGGCGCCCCCCGGGAGCGGCCCGGAAGTCCGGTATAATTTCCGGCTGCGGCAAGGGCCTTTTCGTCGCCCCTGCCGGCACGATTTCCCTCACTGACCAACAGAGACCACGACCGCCGTCATGCGCATCCTGCTCAGCAACGACGACGGATATTTTGCTCCCGGCCTCGAAGCGCTCGACAAGGCGCTGGCCGGCCTCGCCGAAATAGTCGTCGTGGCGCCGGAACGCGACCGCAGCGGCGCCAGCAATTCCCTCACCCTCGACCGCCCGCTGACCCTGCGGCGCTCGGTCAGCGGTTACCACTATGTCAACGGCACGCCGACCGACTGCGTGCACCTCGCCGTCACCGGCATGCTGGACGCGATGCCCGATATCGTGCTTTCGGGCATCAACCTCGGCGCCAACATGGGCGACGACACCATCTACTCGGGCACCGTGGCGGCCGCCACCGAGGGCTACCTGCTCGACATCCCGTCGTTCGCCATCTCGCTGGCCAGCAAGCGCGGCAACCACTTCGAGACCGCCGGACGGGTGGCGCGCGAGCTGGTCGAGCGCGTCGTGCGCGAGGGCTTCGCCGCGCCGCTGCTGCTCAATGTGAACGTGCCCGACGTGCCCTACGACGAGCTGCGCGGCGTCAAGGTGACCCGGCTGGGCCGCCGCCACAAGGCGGAGGGCGTGGTCAAGCAGGTCACGCCGCGCAACGAGACCGTCTATTGGGTCGGCGCGGCCGGCGAGGCCGCCGATGCCGGCGAGGGGACGGACTTCCACGCCGTCGCCAACGGCTACGTCTCGGTGACGCCGCTGCAGATCGACCTGACCCACAACGCGCAGATCGGCGAAGTCGCCGACTGGCTGAGCCGGTGAGCGCCGTGCTGAACGGCATCGGCATGACCTCGCAGCGCACCCGTGCGCGCATGATCGAGCGCCTGCGCGAGCAGGGCATCCGCGACGAGCGCGTGCTGACGGCGATCAGCGCCGTGCCCCGCCACATCTTCGTCGGCGAGGCCCTGGCCCATCGCGCCTACGAGGACACCGCGCTGCCGCTGGTGCTCGGCCAGACCATCTCGCAGCCCTTCGTCGTGGCGCGCATGATCGAGCTGCTGCTGGCGGGCCGCAATGCCATCGGCAAGACGCTCGAGGTCGGCGCCGGCTGCGGCTACCAGGCGGCGGTGCTGGCGATGCTGACCCGCGACGTCTATGCGGTCGAGCGCCTGGCGCCGCTGCTGTCGCAGGCACGCGAGAACCTGCGCCAGATCAGGCTCGGCCAGGTTCGCCTCAAGCATGCGGACGGCATGCTCGGGTTGCCGGAAGCGGCACCCTTCGATACCATCATCGTCGCCGCGGCTTCCGTCAGCGCGCCGAGGTCCCTGCTGGACCAGCTGGCGGTGGGCGGCAGGCTTGCCATCCCGCTCGGCGGCGCCGAGCAGGTGCTCTGCCTGTTCGAGCGGACGCCCGAGGGCGTCGTCGAGTCGCGCTTCGATGCCGTCAGGTTCGTGCCTTTGTTGCCGGGGGTCGCGTGAAATACGTCCATCTGTTCGCCGTCGCCTTTCTTGCCGCTTGCGCCAGTCACCCGCCGGCCCCGGTGCTCGAGCGCACCGTCGCCTCGACCGAGACGACCGCCAGCCGCCCGGGCACGCCGGTTCCGGTGGGCGGCGATTGGTACACCGTGAAGAAGGGCGACACGCTCTACAGCATCGCCCTCGAGCACGGCCGCGACTACAAGGACGTGGCGGCCTGGAACAACATCGACAATCCCAACCGCATCCGCGTCGGCCAGCAGCTGCGGGTGAGCCCGCCCGAGGGCGAGGAGCCGATCGCGGTTGCCAAGCCGATCCAGATGGATGCCGCGCCGGCTGCGGCCAAGCCGCCTGCCGGCGCCAACACCGACAGCTTCAAGCGCGAGCCCAAGGGCGGCGTGGTGGCGTACTCGGACGATGCGCTGGCGCGCATGAGGGAGCCGGCGCAGCAGAAGCCGGCGGAGAAGCCGGCCGAGAAGCAGCCGCCGGTGGCCGAGAAGGCGCCGCCGCCGGCCGGCGAGGACGCGGTCGACTGGACCTGGCCGGCGCCGGGCAAGACCGTGGCGGGATACTCGGAGAGCGGCCCCGCCATCAACAAGGGCATCGACATCGCCGGCAAGGCGGGCGATCCGGTCTATGCCGCCGCGGCCGGCAAGGTGGTCTACGTCGGCAGCGGATTGCGCGGGTACGGCAACCTCGTCATCGTTCGTCACAATGCTTCCTACCTATCGGCTTACGCGCACAACAGCAAGATATTGGTCAAGGAAACGCAAACTGTCGCCAAGGGTCAGAAGATTGCCGAGATCGGCAGTTCCGATGCGGACCAGGCCGGGCTGCACTTCGAGATACGCCGTCTCGGCAAGCCGGTCGATCCCCTCAACTATCTTCCTGCGCGCTAGCGCCACGAACTTATGGCTGACGATGAGTTTCGCGACAATTTCGAGAACATCGAGCTGGCCGAAAGCAACGAAGGCGGCGAGGTCGAGTTCCTCGATGACGTTACCCAGCTCTATCTGAACGAAATCGGCGCCACCGCGCTGCTCAAGCCCGAAGAGGAACTGCGGCTGTCGCGCGCCAGCCGGGACGGCGACTTCGCCGCGCGCCAGCGCATGATCGAGGCCAACCTGCGGCTGGTGGTGAGCATCGCCAAGCATTACCAGCATCGCGGCGTGCCCTTCGACGACCTCATCGAGGAGGGCAACCTGGGCCTCATCCATTCGCTGGAGAAGTTCGACCCCGAGCGCGGCTTCCGCTTTTCCACCTACGCGACGTGGTGGATCCGCCAGAACATCGAGCGCGCCATCATGAACCAGTCGCGCACCATCCGCCTGCCGGTTCACGTGGTGAAGGAACTCAACCTGGTGCTGCGCGCGCTGCGCAAGTTCGAGGCCGGCGAGGAGGAGGATCCGCATGCCGACGTCATCGCGGTGGCCAACTTCCTCGACAAGCCGGTCGACGAGGTGCGCCAGGTGCTGCGCTACAACGAGCGCACCACCTCGCTCGACGCGCCGCTCGACATCGACCCCGACCTCACCGTGGCCGACGCCATCGCCGACGACCAGTCGATCGATCCCGAGCGCCAGTTCGAATACGCGGAGATCGAGCAGTACGTCGCCGACTGGGTGGCGCAGCTCTCCGACAAGCAGCGTCTCGTCATCGAGCGCCGCTACGGCCTCAACGGCTTCGAGGTCAGCACCCTGGAGCGCCTGGCCGACGAACTCGGCGTGACGCGCGAGCGCGTGCGGCAGATCCAGATCGAGGCCTTGGCGCAGTTGCGCCGGCGCATGATGCGGGCGGGGTTGGGGCGGGACGCGCTGTTGTAGCGTTCGTGTTCTGAACCCGCCGAGGGCGACGGGGGGCCGTCGACGCTTCGTGTCCCCCGTCGGCCGCTGCGCGGCCTCCTCCTCCTTTACCTCCGCGTCGACGGCCCCCCGCCACCCTCGGCTCGGCGCCATAGCGATCTGAACGTTCGGGCCGCTACAACGGTGATTCGCCGGGCCGATGGGGTGCCCTGCCGCGCGGAGGTAAAGGAGGAGGCGGACGCCTTATCGTTCTTGTCCGCCGGGGGACACGCAGCGCGGCAGGGCACCCTGTCGGCCCGAGCGCGCTGCCAATCACCGACCCTGTGCCGTCTTCAACGCCTGCGCCAAGTCATACACCGCCATCGCATAGAAGCTGCTGCGGTTGTACCTCATCAACACCCAGAAGTTGTTGTACCCGAGGCAATACTCGGTCGGTGCGTCCGGCGTGACGAAGTCGACCAGCGCCGCGGGCAACGCCGGCGCGCCGTCGGCGGCGACGTTCGGCATGTCGGCCGGCAGCACGCGAGGCGGGGCGCCGTCGTAGGGGGCGGGGGCGTCGCCGGTCAGCACCGCGGGGAACATGACGGGCGCGTCCTTCTGCCAGCCATGCTCCTTGAGGAACTTCGCCACGCTGCCGATGGCGTCGGCCGGGTCCATCAGGTCGACCTTGCCGTCGCCGTCGAAGTCGACGCCCCAGTTGCGCATGCTGCTGGGGAGGAACTGCGGCAGCCCGAGTGCGCCGGCGAACGAGCCGCGGTAGTCGAGCGGATCGCGCCGCTCCTCGCGGGCGAGCAGCAGCAGTTGCTCCAGCTCCTTGCGGAACAGGTCGGCGCGCGGCGGGTAGTCGAACGCCAGCGTCGCCAGCGCGCCGAAGGTATTGAAGCGACCGGTCTGGCGCCCGTAGATCGTCTCGACGCCGATGATGCCGAGGATGATCTCCGCCGGTACTCCGTACTCGGCTTCCGCGCGCGCCAGCTCGGCGGCGTGCTCGTGCCAGAAGCGCAGGCCGGCCGCGATGCGGCGCGGCTCGACGAAGCGGCTGCGGTAGGTGGCCCAGGAGCGGATGGCCGGGTCCTTCGGCGGCATGATGGCCTTGATGACGGCGGCGTTGGGTTTCGTCCTGGCGAACAGCCGCGCCAGCATCGACGGATCGAGCCCGTTGCGTTCCTGCATCTCGGCGATGAAGGCGCGGACGTCGTCGCGTCCCGAGTAGGTTTCCGCGTGGGCGGTGAAGGTGGCGGAGAGGATCAGCAGGCAGGCAAGGAAACGCATCATGGTCTGAAGGCAGCCACGCGGCTGCGCAGGTCGTCAAGCGCGCCGGCATCGGCGCGTCCGTATCGTAGGCGCGCGTAGAGCGCGGCGATCTCGCGAATAGAGGCAGCGATCTCCGGGCGGTCGCCGGCTACGCGCTCGGCATAGTCGCGGCAACCCTCCCAGGGATGCCGCGGCAGCCCGCGGCGCGCCAGGCGGGCGGCGGCGCGCAGCCACAGCGTCTGGGCGGCGTCGAGGCGATGGCGTCGATGCAGCGCCCAGCCGGTGAGGACCAGCAGCACGGCGGCGCACAGGGCCGTCAGCGCGGCGGTCATGCTGCGCCAGTCGGGCGATTTCATGCCCAGGCCGGCGAGGAAGTCGCGCTGCCGTTGCGGCGTATAGCCGAGCACCCATTGGTTCCAGCCGTTGGCCAGCGCGTCCCAGCGCTGGCGCATGCCGCGCAGCCAGCTCCAGTCGGGCCGCATCAGCAGCGGCAGGCGATCGCCGGCGGGGATGGCCGCCGCGAGGTTCTGCTCGATGCGCTGCGGGAAGCTTTGCGCCGTCGGATCGATGCGCACCCAGCCGCGGCCGGCCAGCCAGACTTCCGCCCAGGCGTGCGCATCCGACTGGCGGACCTCCAGGTAGCCGTCGATGGGGTTGATCTCGCCGCCCTGGTAGCCGGTCACGACGCGCGCCGGCACCCCCGCCGCGCGCATGACGAAGACGAAGGCGCCGGCGAAGTGCTCGCAGAAGCCCTGGCGCGTGTCGAACAGGAACTCGTCGACGGCGTCCTTGCCGAGCGCGGGGGGATCGAGGGTGTAGGTGAAGCGCTGCCGCCGGAAGAAGGCGAGGGCCTCGGCGAGGATCGCGGCGTCGCTCTCGCCGTGCCTGCGCCATGTGTGGGCGAGTCCGACGGCGCGCGGGTTCCCCGGCGGCAGCGAGGTGGCGAGGCGCAGCACGCTCCACGACTCGTCGGCGCCCGGAACGCCGCCCGTCCGGGAAGCGACGTCGTAGCGCATGCGCTGGACGACCGGGCCGGCGGACAGCAGCTGGTAGTCGCTCGCGATCACGGCGCCGGCCGGGATGCGGTCGGGAAACTCGAGGGCGAACAGCCACGGTTTGTTGTGCGGTTCGAGGGTGACCTCGTAGGCGAACTCCCGGGAGTCGGGCTGCCCGTACGGCAGCTGCTGCGATACCCGGAATCGCGCCGCGCGCCAGGTGGTGCCGTCGTACAAGGTCAGCACCGGGCCGCGCCAGTAGAGGGCGTTGCGCGGCGGCGGCTTGCCGGCGAACCTGACGCGGAACGCCATGGCGTCGGACAGGACGAGCGAGCCGATCGAGCCGGGCGACATGGTGTCGGACAGGCCGCTCTGCGCGCTGAAGGCGTCGCGCGGCAATCCCCACAACGGCCCCGACACGCGCGGGAACAGCAGGAACAGGATCAGCAGCAGCGGAATCGCCTGGACCAGCATCAGCCCGGCCAGCCGGAGCAGGCGTGCCGGGCGCTGGCCGCTGTCGCCCACGGCGGCCAGCGCGGCGGTCGTGATCGTCACCGCCGCCGTCAGACCCAGCGCGCTGGGGATCGACTGCGAATAGAACAGCGAGCTGAGCAGCAGGAAATAGCAAAGCAGCACGACGACGAAGGCGTCGCGGCGGTCGCCGCTCTCGAGCTGCTTGAGGGCGAGCAGGATGACCAGCAGGGCGACGCCGGGGTTCTGTCCGAACAGCGTCCGGTATTGGGTGACCACCGCGACCACTGCCGGGACGACGGTGAGGCTGAGCACCCAGCGCGACGGCGCCGGCTGGTGCGAATGGATCAGCCAGGCGCGCAGCGCCAGCGCGGCTGCGGCCGCGGCGCTCAGCCAGAACGGCAGGTGCGGTGCCAGCGGCGCCAAGGCGACGGCGCCGCAGCCGAGCAGCCACCAGCACTGCACCGGGTCGAGCGCGGAGCTAACCGGCTTCATGGAGCGCCAGCGCCTTGAGGCAGGCATGCAGGTGCGGGTCGCCGCTGGCGGGCGGCAGCGTCCCGCGCGGCAGCCGCAGACCCCAGGTCTGGCCCTGGGCGGCAGCGTCGAGCAGCCAGCGCGCGAGGATCGACAGGCGCGTCTCGACGTCGTCGGCCGGCGCCGCATCCCAATCGATCCAGAGGATCTCGCCGTGGGCGCCGGCGAACTGCTTGGTCATCAGCGGCGCGCTGGCGTCGAGCCGGGCGGCGGTCTTCCAGGCGACGTGGCACGGCGAGTCGGCCGGCTGGTGGCCGCGCAGTCCCGCGAAATCCTCGCTGCCGCGGTGGTTGAAGCGGCGGCCGCCGGCATCGCCGGCGACGGCGGGCAGCGGCGGCGCCTCGGCCGCCGGCTGGGGATAGACGAGGCAGCGCATGCCGGGCGCCACGTAGCTCCAGCTGCGCACCAATCCGAGCGGATAGCTGGTCTCCAGCGTCACGCGCGGCAAGGCCAGCCAGCCGCGGCGCAGCGCCGGCACGCCGACGCGCGCCTCCACCGTGGCGCCGGCCTCGATATCGACCTCGGTGCGGCTGCAATCGGGCACGATGACGCGGATGCGGCGGCGGTCGCCGACGGCGTGCAGCAGCAGCCCGAAATGCGCGGTCTCCCCGGCGAACACGGGATCCGCGCGGCCGGTGTCGACCGTCATGCCGACGAGGTTGCGGAAGGTGTGCAGGATCGCTACCACGCCGAGCCCGGCCAGCAGGAACACCAGCGCGTGGCCGAGGCCCAGGTTGTAGTTGATCGAGGCGATCAGCATGACCAGCAGCGCGACGGCGAAGGCAAGCCCGGCGCGCGTCGGCAGCACGTATACGCGACGCTGCCTGAGGACGATGGGCGTCGGTTCGGGCGGGCGCGTGCGCAGCGCCCAGTTCGCGAAACGCTCGTGGAGCGTCGCTGCCAGGCTCACGGGATCGGCACGGCCTCGATCAGGCGTGCGGCGACGTCCGCGTCGCTCATGCGCGCCGACGCTTCGCCGGGCCGCAGGCGGTGGATGGCGACGCCGGGCAGCACCGCCTGCACGTCCTCGGGCTCCGCATGGTCGCGGCCCTCGATCAGCGCCCAGGCGCGCGCCGCGGCGACCAGCGCCAGCGCCGCGCGCGGCGACAGGCCCGTCGTCCACTGCGACGAGTTGCGCGTGTATTCGACCAGGGCCTGGACGTAATCGATCAGCGCCGGGGCGACATGTATCTTCACCGTCGCCGCCTGCAGCGAGAGCAGGGTGGCCGCATCCACGCAGGGCGCGAGTTCCGCCAGCATCTCGCGGCGGTCGGTGCCGGCCAGCAGCGCGCGCTCCGCCTGCCGGTCGGGGTAGCCGAGTTCGATGCGCATCAGGAAGCGGTCGAGCTGCGATTCGGGCAAGGGGAAGGTGCCGATCTGGTGGGCGGGATTCTGGGTGGCGATGACGAAGAACGGCGCCGGCAGCGCGCGCGTCTGGCCCTCGGCGGTCACCTGGCGTTCCTCCATGGCTTCCAGCAGCGCGCTCTGTGTTTTCGGCGTCGCGCGGTTGACCTCGTCGGCGAGCACAAGTTGCGCGAAGATGGGGCCGGGGTGGAATTCGAAGCCGGCCTTGTCGCGGTTGAAGACGGAGACGCCGATGATGTCCGCCGGCAGCATGTCGCTGGTGAACTGGATGCGCTGGAAGTCGAGGCCGAGCAGGCGCGCCAGCGTGTGCGCCAGCGTGGTCTTGCCCATGCCCGGCAGGTCCTCGATCAGCAGGTGGCCGCGCGCCAGCAGGCAGGCCAGCGCAAGCCGCAGCTGATGCTCCTTGCCGAGGATCACCCGGCTGGCGGTCTCGATCACCTGGACGAGCGGGGTCTGAGGCAATGGCGCTGGCATGGATTTGGGCCGGGTGGCGAAACAGGCGATAATGCGGTCTGCCAAGGCATTGTATGCGATCCCGGACATGAGCACCGCCTTCATCACCCACCGCGACTGCTGGAAACACGACATGGGCGCCCACCATCCGGAGTGCCCGGAGCGGCTGGGCGCGATCCAGGATCGGCTGATCGCGGCCGGCCTCGACCTCTACCTGAGCTTCCACGATGCGCCGCTCGCCGAGATGGACCAGTTGCTGCGCGTGCATCCGCGCCACTACGTCGAGCAGTTGCAGAACAGCAATCCGCAGCACGGCATCTTCCACCTCGATCCCGACACGGCGATGAGCCCGGGCACCTGGCAGGCGGCGCTGCGCGCGGCCGGGGCCGGCATCCTGGCCACCGACCTGGTGATGCGCAAGGAGGCGCCCAACGCCTTCTGCGCGGTGCGCCCGCCCGGCCACCACGCCGAGCGCGCCAAGGCGATGGGCTTCTGCTTCTTCAACAACGTCGCGGTGGCGGCGCGGCATGCGATCGAGGCCTGGGGCCTTTCGCGCGTGGCGATCGTCGACTTCGACGTCCATCACGGCAACGGCACCGAGGAGATCTTCGCCGGCGACGACAAGGTGCTGATGGTCGGCACCTTCCAGCATCCGTTCTATCCCTACTGCGGCACCGAGGACCCGGCGGCCAACATGTGCAACGTGCCGCTCAAGGCCGGCACGCGCGGCGAT
>DASVZD010000285.1:0-4223 GCA_036391815.1 Rhodocyclaceae bacterium | reverse complement strand
GGCGACATCACCTTCACGGGCGCGATGTCCTACAACCAGGCCCATTCGCTGACGCTGCTGGCGCAGCGGAACCTCAACTTCACCACCGGCAGCATCCAGAACAGCGGCGCGGGCAGCATCTCGCTCGTCGCGGGCTGGGACGGCGGGTCGCAGACATCGCCCGCCGTGACGGCCGGCACGGGCAGCATTTCGCTGAGTTCCGGCACTTCGGTCTCGACGAACGGGGCCATCGACATCAAGACCGGGAACAACCTATCGCTGAACGCAGCCAGCATCAGCTCGGGCGGGTCCATGACGGCTTCGGCGGGCGGGGCGGTGAACGTGACGAACGGATCCATGCTCTACGCGGGAACATCGGGCGGCACCGCAACTCAGAAGGTTTCGGCCGTCGGCGACATCACCGTCTCCGCAGGCTCGGGCGGCATCACGGCAATCAAGAACGGCGGGACCGGACTGCAGCAGGTGATCTCCAGCGCCGGAGGCATCGCGGTGACCGGCGGATCCGTTTCCACCGGCGTCGCCAAGATCGAAACCGCCGGCAGCCAATACGTGAAAGCGAAGACCAACGTGACCGTGACGGCCGGCTCGGGGCCGGGCGCCTATGCGGGGATTTGGGCCGGCACCGGGCAGACCATCCAGGCCATCAACCTGTCGCTGCTCGGCAACGCCGCCAACGGGGCTTACCTCAACGGCGGCTCAACCGGCACGCAACTGCTGGCACTGTCCGGCGGGCTGACGATGACGCGCGGCTATGTGTCGGGTAGCTCCGTCGTGATCGCCGCCGCGTCGCTGGACATGGACAACGGCTCGAACATCGCCGCCAACAACGGCACCTTCGGGGCCATCGTCGGCGGCGACGTCAGCCTCAAGAACGGGTCCTCGATCTCCGCGCTGAAGGACGTCGTGATGCAGGTCGGCGGCAACATGACGCTGAGCGGCTCGTCGTACGTCGCCGCCAATTACGGATACGACGTCTACCTGGGTTTCACCGGCGCCAACTCCACGCTTTCCCTGTCGTCCGGTTCCTACGTCGTCGCCGGCCTGCTGAGCACGATCTATCTCGAATTCACCAGTCGGACCTCCGGCGGCGTTTATATCGACGGCGTCGCCACCACGGTGAATTCGGCCAGCGGCGCGGGGTTCTACTCGATCGATACGCGCATGCCGGCCGTGCTCGGCAACGGTCTGGAGATCCTGTATGCGACACCGCCGACACCGCCGCCGCCGCCGCCGCCGCCGCCGCCGACACCGCCGACACCGCCGACACCGCCGACGCCGACGCCGACGCCGACGACAGGCGGCATCGTGACGGAGACGGACACGCCGGCCGTCGTCGACCACGGAACGACAGCGGACGTGATCAAGTCCGTCAATGACCTCACGCGGCCGCAGTGGCTGCCTGCCACCATACCGACAGACCTGCTGCCGGCAGCATCGGGCGACAGCGACCGCCAATCGACGGGCGGCAGGGAAGGCGAATTCGGGAATTCCTCCGAAGGAACCGGCGACGGCAAGAAGGGCGCCGGCAAGAGGCCGATGGGGCGCTGCGACGCATAGGACAGAGGCTTGCACATAACAGTAGGATTTTCCCGATCTTGCGGGCGCCTGGATGCGGCGCTATGCTGGAAGCCCGAAAAATCCCAGGGAGACGGCCATGATCGGAAGCGTCTCATCCCCCGCCAACAATCTCGACAAGGCCCAGAATGCGCTGCAGACGGCGCAGAAGAAGCTTTCCAGCGGTCTGCGCATCAACCAGGCGCGCGACGACGCCGCCGGGCTGGCGATCGCCGCGCAAATGGCGTCCCAGCTGGGCTCCGACAACCAGGCGCTGCGCAACGTCAACGACGGCATCTCGCTGACCCAGACCGCCGGCGCCGGGCTCAACCAGGTGACGGAAACGCTGCAGAGCATGCGCACGCTGGCCGTGCAGGCGGCGAACGGCACCAACAGCCCGAGCGACCGCGAAGCCATCCAGGCGCAGATCAACCAGCTCGGGCAAGGCATCGACCAGATCGCCAGCCAGGCCCAGTTCAACGGCCAGAAGCTGTTCGACGGCAACTTCAGCGCGCAGATCCAGAACGGTCCCAACGCGGGCGACCAGAAGACGCTTGCCCTGAACAGCCTGTCCACGCAGACGCTCGGCGTGAACGGCATGGACGTCACGACGGCCGGCGGTGCCGCCAACGCCATCAGCAGCATCGACAACGCCATCTCGGGCATCAGCAAGCAGCAGGCGAGCATCGGCGCCGCCGAGGCCGGCCTCAGCTCGGCCGCCGTCGCCCTGGCGGGCACCTACGAGAACCTGGCTGCCGCGAAGAGCCGCATCACCGACACCGACTACGCCAGGGAAACGGGAGCCCAGGCGCAGGCCAGCGTGCAGCAGCAGGCGGCGCTCCAGGCGACGTCGCTGGCGAACGCCAACCAGGCCGCGCAGCTCAAGCTGTTCCAGAAGGTCTGACGGTCCCGCTACCCGGCCGCCCAGGCAATGCCGGCAAGACACGCGAACACGACGGCGACGTGGATCCTGCTTAGCAGCAGGTAGCGGCGGGCAAGCGCGTCCTGATCGAGGTTGGTGATCAGAAACAGCCGGCCGCCCTGCGGCTTGATCAGGAAGTGCCTCTCGGGCTCGGCGCGCGCGGCATCGAGACGCGATTCCGCCTCGCGCCCGGCGGCCCGGCGCACGAGTTCCCACTCCTTCTCGTCCAGTTGGCCGTCGCCGTCCAGGTCGAAGCGCCGTTGCAGGGCCGGCATATCCCGTTTCCATTCGCCAATGACCATCTTGACCTCGTCGTTGATGGTCCGCTCGACGCGTCCGCCGCTCGTGGTGCAGAAGTCGCCGAAGGCGGAAACGGCGTCGCTCGCGAGGAGCGTCCATTCCGTGCACCGGCCCGCCCCCGCGTACCAGCTGTCCTGATGCGTGGTCTCGACGTCGGCTCCTCTGGGATCTACCAGGCATGCGCCGCTGCCATCGTCGAGCAGGAAGGGCTCCGACGACTCGCCGCTGTCGACGACGACCCACTTGTTCTGGTCGTTCTTCTGTTCGACGCGGTAGCGGTACCACAGGCAGGGGAAGCCGGTCAGCTTGCTGATCACCGGCGTTTTCGAATACGGGCGCCCCGTGCCGCGCAGCTTGGCATAGCCTTGCGACGCCGAAGCGATCCGGGAAGTCGGCTCGCTGGTGATGCCGCGCAGGCTGGTGAAGGACAGGTACCAGGCGAACAGGCTGACCGTCGCGACGACGCCGAGGCAGACCTCCATGGCCGGCCGGAAGCCGGTCATGAAGACCAGGTAGAGCAGGGGCACGCAGCCGCCGAGCAGCATCAGCTGCGTTCTGGGCGCGAGGAATCCTTCGCGGCCCGGCCGTCTGGAACCCGAGCTCCGCATGCGACGGAGTCTAACCGCCCTCGTCCTTCCGGCGCCGCTTGCGCTTCGGCCCGGCGCCGAACTCCTGGCGCAGCTGCGACATCTCGGCCAGGCGCACCGCCACCAGGTAGTTGATGCTGCCGGTCGCGATGATGCCCCTGTCGTCCGGCGTGCCGGCCGGCACGCCGGTCAGCAGCTCGATCGCATCGTCGACGTGGTCGACCGGCCAGATGCGGAACTTGCCCTCGGCGCACGCGGCGATCACCTCGTCGTTCAGCATCAGGTGCTTGACGTTGCTCTCGGGAATGATGACGCCCTGCTCCCCGGTGAGGCCGCGCTTGCGGCATACCTCGAAGAAGCCCTCGATCTTCTCGTTGACGCCGCCGATCGCCTGCACACGCCCGTGCTGGTTGACCGAGCCGGTCATGGCGATCGACTGCCTGATCGGCGCGTCGGCCAGCGCCGACAGCAGCGCGCAGAGCTCCGCCAGCGAGGCGCTGTCGCCTTCGACCGGCCCGTAGGACTGCTCGAACACCAGGCTGGCGCCGAGCGACAGCGGCAGGTTGCGCGCGAAGCGCGCGCCCAGGAACGACGACAGGATCATCACGCCCTTGGAATGGATGGCGCCGCCCAGCTCCGCCTCGCGCTCGATGTCGACGATGTCGCCCTCGCCCAGCCGCACCGTCGCCGTGATGCGCACCGGATGGCCGAACATCTCGTCGCCGGGGTCGATCACCGCCAGGCCGTTCACCTGGCCGACGCGCTCGCCGGCCACGTCGATCATGTGGATGCCGCGCTCGATGTACTCGTTGACGCTGCGGCGCAGCCGTCCGGTGCGCTCGCGCCGCGCCGCCAGCGCG
>DASVZD010000284.1:0-2248 GCA_036391815.1 Rhodocyclaceae bacterium | reverse complement strand
GTCCTCGGCCATCTTCATGATGCGGCTGGTGTCCGCGTGCGGCCTGCTCTTGGCGTACGCGGCCGCCTCGGCGCCGGCCACCTTGCCGAAGACCAGCAGTTCGGTCAGCGAGTTGGAGCCGAGGCGGTTCGCGCCGTGGATGCCGACGCTGGAGCACTCGCCCGCGGAGTACAGGCCCTGCACGACCGGCGCGGCGGTGTTGCCGTCGGCGCTGATGCCGCCCATGGTGTAGTGCACGGCCGGCAGCACGGGGATCGGTTCCTTGGCGGGATCGACGCCGAGGTAGTCGACCGCCAGTTCGTAGATCTGCGGCAGCCGCTCGCGCAGCTTCTGCTCGCCGAGGTGGCGCAGGTCGAGGTGCACGTACGAGCCCCAGCGCGGATCCGACAGCGTGCGGCCCTTCTGCTTCTCGTGCCAGATCGCCTGGCTCAGGCGGTCGCGCGGGCCGAGTTCCATGAACTTGTTGCGCGGCTTGTCCTCGGCCGGGCCGAGGCCGTAGTCCTGCAGGAAGCGGTAGCCGTCCTTGTTCAGCAGGAACCCGCCTTCGCCCCGGCAGGCCTCGGTGAACAGCAGGCCGGTGACGGGCATGCAGGTCGGGTGGTACTGCATGAACTCCATGTCGCGCAGCGGCACGCCGTGGCGATAGGCCAGCGCCATGCCGTCGCCGGTGACGATCCCGCCGTTGGTGTTCTCACGGAACACGCGGCCCGCGCCGCCGGTGGCGATGATCACCGACTTGGCCTGGATCAGCCGGAACTCGCCGGTGGCGACCTCGATCGCGACCACGCCCTGCACGCGCCCCTGGTCGACGATCAGGTCGAGGCAGAAGTGCTCGTCGAAGCGGCGGATCGACGGATACTTGATCGAGGTCTGGAACAGCGTATGCAGCATGTGGAAGCCGGTCTTGTCGGCCGCGAACCACGTGCGCTCGATCTTCATGCCGCCGAACGGGCGCACGTTCGCGTGCCCGTCCTTGGTGCGGCTCCACGGGCAGCCCCAGTGCTCCATCTGCACCATTTCCTCGTGGGCCTGCTCGACGAAATACTGGACGACGTCCTGTTCGCACAGCCAGTCGCCGCCGGCCACGGTGTCGTGGAAGTGCGCCTCGAAGCTGTCGTGCGACTGTGTCACCGCCGCGGCCCCGCCCTCGGCGGCCACGGTGTGGCTGCGCATCGGGTAGACCTTGGAGACCAGCGCGATGCTGAGGGTCGGATCGGCCTCGGCGACGGCGATCGCCGCTCGCAAGCCGGCGCCGCCGGCGCCCACGATCGCGACATCTGCCTTGAATGTTTCCATATTGAACCTCAACGGATCAGAACCAGCTTCTGGTACAGCCCGCCGTAATAGGTTTGCTTGGTGATGGCGGCGGGCCGGACGTCGGCGGGCAGGAAAGCCTGGACCTCGTTGTCCCACAGGTCCATCGCATAGGGTTCGAGCTTGCGGAACACCCCCGTCATCAGCACGCGCAGCGGATGCCAGCGCACGGGCCGGTGGTAGTCCACGATCACGATCTTGCCGCCCGGCCGCACCACGCGCATCGCTTCCGCGAGCGTCGCGCGCCGAACGGGTTCCGGCTGCTCGTGCAGCAGGAAGAACAGCAGCGCCTGGTCGTAGCACGCATCGCCGCAGGCAAGCGACGACGAATCGCCCTGCAGCAGGACGATCCGGTCGTCGGCCGGCAGCTTGGCGGCCAGGTTCTTCAGCTGGACGGGAAGGATGTCCACCACATCGAGGCTGGCGCCCGGGGCGAGCCGCCGCGCCAGGCGCGGCGTCAGGTTGCCGTAGACGCAGGCGAGCTGCAAGGTCTGGCCGGTCACCGGCGCGCCCAGTTCGGCGAGCGCCGCGTCACGCAGGCGCCCGTAGTTGCCGAACAGGATGAGGTTGACCAGCCACTCGCGCTCGAACACGCGCACCGCGTTCGGGTGGACGTACGCCCACCAGTAGACCTGCTCCAGGTACTTCGGAATGGGCAGCGCGGGACACGGGGCCGGCGCCGATACTGCGAGTCCGGCGTCGATGGCGGGTGGGGGCATCGGTTGTCTCGTCCGGTGCTGCGTCAGGCGCTTATTGCGCCAGGATCCACTGCACCAGGTTCTTGATGCTGGCCGGGTCCTTGCCGGCGAGGGACTTGTGCGTGTCTTCGGAACCGTCGTCGAACTTGACCTTCGGGCCGGTCGTGACGAACTTCGTCAGCGTCGCCTCGGCATCGGCCTTGCCCTTGAACTTGGCGGCGACCTTCTTGTACGCG
>DASVZD010000283.1:0-4576 GCA_036391815.1 Rhodocyclaceae bacterium | reverse complement strand
TTCCGGTTTCCAGCAGGCGCAGCAGCTTCACCTGCAGCGGCAGCGGGATGTCGCCGACCTCGTCGAGGAACAGCGTGCCGCCGCTGGCGGCTTCGATGAGTCCGATCTTGCGGTGGGCGGCGCCGGTGAACGCGCCCTTTTCGTAGCCGAACAGCTCGCTCTCGAACAGCGACTCGGTGAGCCCCGAGCAATCGACCGCCACGAAGGGGCCGGAGGCGCGCCGGCCGGCCTCGTGCAGCAGCTGCGCGACGAGCTCCTTGCCGGTGCCCGTCTCGCCGAGCAGCAGCACCGCCGCATCGGTCGGCGCGACGCGCATCAGCAGCGCCAGCATGCGGTTGAAGCTGGCGGAGCGTCCCACCAGCCCGTCGGCGGCGGGCCGGCTGGAGGCCTGCTTGACCACGCTCAGCGACTCCACGAAGTAGGCGATCTCGCCGTTCTCGTTGCGCAGCGGCGTCGTCTCGACGTCGACATGCTCCTCGCCGCGCGGCGTGTGATGCAGGTGCAGCACGCGCTGCACCTTGCCGCTCTCCTGGCTCATGCGCAGCGGACAGGATTCGCCGGCCTGGTCGCACGGCACCGTGAAATGGTGCGACACCTCGTAGCAATGGCGCCCGGCCAGCGGGCGGCCCTGCGCGAACTCCTGCGAGTAGGCGCGGTTGGCCGCCACGATGCGGAAGTCGGCATCCAGCACGATGCGGGGCTCACGATGGCTGTCGAGGAAGGACAGCAGTTCAGGAAGCGACTTGTTGGGATGGCTCATGACGACCCGTCGGTGTCAGGAATGGCGCGACTATATCACCCTATTGAAGGCGTGGTGTCATGAGTGGCAGTTCTCGGGCTGCCCGCTGCATGGCACGGGATGCGGCGGATGAGCTAGATAGCGCCGGAAAAACAACGCTTTAACGCCGGCCACGCTCTGGCCAAAGGCAGTGGCACGCAACTTGAGTGCTATCCGCCGTTCGCAATCCACGACTGCCTGATCGGCCATGCCGCATTTTCGCCAGATCCTCGAGCCCCGCTCGCACGCCTTCGCCTACCTGCTGGCGGACACCGATCGCCGCGAAGCCGTCATCATCGATCCCGCCGCCGGGCAGGCCACGCTCTATCTCGCGCTGCTCGACGAACTCCAGGCGCGCCTGGTCCAGGTGCTGCTCACCCACAGCCATGACGCCTACGCCGGCGGCGCCGAGGAACTGTGCCGCGCCACCGGCGCCCTGTGCGTGGCCAGCGGGCGCAGCGGCATCGCCGGCGTCGACCTGCCGGTCGACGACCACGCCATCGTCCCGTTCGGCGACGAGCTGCTGCGCTGCCGCGCCACGCCCGGCCATACGCCGGGCTGCATCACCTACCTGTGGCGCGACCGCGCCTTCACCGGCGATGCGCTGCTGATCGGCGACTGCGGCGCGCCCGGCACCAACGACGCGGGCCTGCTGTTCGACAGCGTCACGCGCAAGCTGCTCACCTTGCCGGACGAGACGCTCGTCTATCCGGCCCACGATTTCAACGGCCGCCGCGTGTCGAGCATCGGCGAGCAGCGCGAGGCCAATCCCCGGTTCGCGGGCATCACCCGCGACGAATTCATCGCAAAGCAGGAGCAGTCCCCGGCGCAGCGCTATGCCTGAGATGCCGCGGGTTCATTCCAGAGGAGAACGTACATGAACGCACCTAACGCAGCCACCGCCGTTCCGGCGTCCGAGAGCCTGTACGCCAGGCGGAAGAAGATCTACGTCCGCTCGGTCGACGGCTTCTTCGTCAAGTGGCGCTGGGCGCTGGTGTGGATCACGCAGGCCCTGTTCTACGGCCTCGCCTGGCTGCCCTGGAACGGCCGCCAGGCGGTGCTGTTCGACCTGGTGCAGCGCAAGTTCTACCTGCTCGGCCTGGTGTTCTGGCCGCAGGACGTGATCTACCTCGCGGTGCTGCTGATCATCTCGGCCTACGCGCTGTTCCTGTTCACCGCCATCGGCGGGCGGCTGTTCTGCGGCTACGCCTGCCCGCAGACGGTGTACACGGAAATCTTCATGTGGATAGAGGAGAAGATCGAAGGCGAGCGCAACGCCCGCATGAAGCTGGACAAGGCGCCGCTCGATGCCCGCAAGATCGCCGTCAAGGGCGCCAAGCACCTGGCCTGGATCGCCGTGGCGCTGTGGACCGGCTTCACCTTCGCCGGCTACTTCACGCCGATCCGCGAGCAGGTGAAGGAATTCGCCGAGTGGCGCATGGGCGGCTGGCAGACCTTCTGGATCTTCTTCTACGCCTTCTTCACCTACCTGATGGCCGGCTTCATGCGCGAGCAGGTGTGCAAGTACATGTGCCCCTATGCGCGCTTCCAGGGCGTGATGTTCGATCCCGATACGCTGATCGTCACCTACGACGCCGCCCGCGGCGAGCCGCGCGGCGTGCGCAGCAAGCACGGCGACAACACCGGAAAAGGCGACTGCATCGACTGCAACCTGTGCGTGCACGTCTGCCCGACCGGCATCGACATCCGCAACGGCCTGCAGTACGAATGCATCGGCTGCTCGGCCTGCATCGACGCCTGCGACAACGTGATGGACAAGCAGGGCCTGCCGCGCGGCCTGGTGCGCTACTCGACCGAGAACGCCATGGCGAAGCAGTGGGGCAGGGCCGAGATCATGGGCCACCTGGTGCGACCGCGCATCATGCTCTACTCCGGCGTGCTGCTGGCGATCACCGCCGCCGCGGCGTTCGGCATCGCGACCCGCACGCCGCTCAAGGTCGACATCATCCGCGACCGCGGCATCATGGCGCGCGAAGTCGACGACGGCCTGATCGAGAACGTGTTCACCCTGCGCGTCATGAACACCGACGAGAAGCCGCACGTCTATCGTCTCGGCATCGTCGGCCTGGAAGGCGTCAAGCTGGCCGAGCAGCCCGAGGTCGAGGTCGACGGCGCCACCACCAAGTCGCTGGTCATCCACGTGCGCGCGCCGTCGGCGGCGCAGGGTTCGCACCCGATCTTCTTCGACATCGGCGCCGAAGACGCCGCCGCCATCAAGGTCAAGGAAAAGGCGGTATTCCTGATGCCGTAAGGCATTCCGGGTAGCGGGATTACCCGCTGCCCGGTATTTCGGACGCGGTCTCCGGCCGCTACAGTCGTTCCCTTATAACAAGGGAAACGGATGGAGGAGACCATGTCCGAGAGCGTCTACAAGATCATCGAAGTCATCGGCAGCAGCCCGAACTCGTGGGAAGAAGCGGCCCGCAACGCGGTCCAGACCGCGGGCTCCAGCGTACGCGACCTGCGCGTCGCCGAGATCGTCAAGCTCGACATGGCGATCTCGGAGCAGCAGGCGGTGACGTTCCGGGCGCGGGTGAGCTTGTCGTTCAAGTACGAGAGGTAGCGTTGCGATCGGAGCGCTGCCCTGGCCGCCGGGTTGGGCGGCGGCGCGGTGCTCACCGCACCGACCGATAGACCCCGGGGCGTTCGCGCTTGCTGAGAACCAGCTGCCACAGTTGCCCGCGGCGCGAGCGGAAGTAGCCGGCGCAGCCGTGCAGGTAGTACTTCCATAGCCGGTAGAAGCGGTTGCCGTACTTGGGCGCCAGCTGCGGCCAGCCGCGCTCGAAATTGGCCCACCAGGCCATCAGGGTGCGATCGTAGTCGGGGCCGAAGTTGTGCCAGTCCTCGACCAGGAAGCGGCCTTCCGCGGCGCGAGCGATCTCCGCGGCCGAGGGCAGCTGGCTGTTGGGAAAGATGTACTTCTCCAGCCACGGGTCCTGGCCGCGCACGGTGACGTGGCTGCCGATGGTGTGCAGCAGGAACAGTCCGTGGTCCTTGAGGGCGCGGGCCGCGGTGGCGAAGTAGCGCTCGTAGTTCTTGCCGCCGACGTGCTCGAACATGCCGACCGAGACGATCTTGTCGAACTCGCCGTCGAGGTCGCGATAGTCCATCAGCTCGACGCTGACCGGCAGGCCGCGGCAGCGTTCGCGCGCCAGCTTCTGCTGTTCCTCGGAGACCGTGATGCCGAGCACCTGGACGCCGTAGTGCTCGGCCGCGTAGCGCGCCAGGCCGCCCCAGCCGACGCCGATGTCGAGCAGGCGCTCGCCGGGCTTGAGCTCGAGCTTGCGGCAGATCATGTCGAGCTTCGCCCGCTGCGCCTCCTCGAGATTGGCGGCGCGCGCCCAGTAGGCGCACGAGTACGTCATGCTGGAGTCGAGCATGGTCGCGAAGACGTCGTTGCCGATGTCGTAGTGCCGCTTGCCGATCTGGAAGGCGCGCCGGTACGACTGCAGGTTGAACAGCGTATGGCGCAGGAAGTCGCCCAGCGCATGGAAGCGCAGGCGCCCGTCGACGTGACGGTCGACGTCGACCGCCAGGATGCGATGGCAGAGCTGGTCGATGCGGTCGCACTCCCACCAGCCGTCGACGTAGGCTTCGCCGAAGCCGAGCGAGCCCTGGCTGCTGATGCGCTGGAACAGGCGCGGGTCGATGACGCGCACGTCCCACGGATCCGGGCCGTTGAAGCGGAAGCCGGCAAGCTCCGCCAGTTCGGCCAGCGCACGCGGCACGCCGGCGGCGGGGGTTCGCAGGGATGGACGGTCCTGGACGGTCGAATCT
>DASVZD010000282.1:0-10269 GCA_036391815.1 Rhodocyclaceae bacterium | reverse complement strand
TTTACGGCGCCGGGCAGCGCGCCGGCATCGGGCGCGAGCTGCACCAGAGCGTCTGGATCTCCATCGCGCTCGGGGCTGGCGCCATCCTGATGCTGCGCTTTCCGCAGCCCTTCCTCGCGGTGTCCGAGCTGACGCCGGAGGTCGACGCCAAGGTGCGCGCCTATCTCGACGCTTCGAGCTGGGCAGTGCCCGCGATCCTCGCGTTCCGCCTGTTCTTCGGCTTGTCCACCGGCATCGGCCGGCCGCGGCCGGTGATGGTCTTCAACCTGCTGGCGCTCGCGCTCAAGATTCCCCTCAATGCCGCCTTCATGTACGGCTGGCTCGGCCTGCCCGCCCTCGGGGGACCGGGCTGTGCGGTGGCCACGGCCGTGGATGCCTCGCTGGTGGCGGTGCTGGCCTGGCGCTGGTGCCTCGGCCATCCCGATTACGCGGAGTTTCGGCTGCAGCGGCCGATGGCGCGTCCCGACGCGGCGGCGATCCTCGCCTTCCTGCGCCTGGGCCTGCCGATCGGGCTGACCTTCCTGGCCGACGTCACGGCCTTCACCTTCATGGCGCTGTTCATCGCGCGGCTGGGGCCGGTGGTGACCGGCGCCCACCAGATCGCCGCGAACCTCGCGGTGCTCGCCTTCATGCTGCCCCTGTCGCTGGGAAACGCGACCGCCGTGCTGGCCGGACACGCCATCGGCGCAGGCGACGCGGCAAGGGCGCGGCACACCTGCTGGACGGGGATAGGCATCGGGCTGGCTCTCGCCGCGCTGGTCAGCGCCGCCTTCTGGTCGGCCAGCCGCGCCATCGCCGCCCTTTACACGCCCGACCCGCAGGTGCAGGCGATCGCCGCGCCACTGATCGTGCTGGTCGGCTTCTACCACCTTGCCGACGCCCTGCAGGCCGTAGCGGTCAACGCGCTGCGCGGCTACAAGCGTTCCGGCGTGCCGATGCTGATCTACACCACCACGCTGTGGGGCGTCGGCCTCGGCGGCGGCTTCGCCCTCGGGCTGTCGGACGTCTTCGGTCCGCCGCGCGGGGCGCCGGGCTTCTGGCTCGCCGCGATCGCCGGCATCAGCCTGGCGGGGGTGCTGGTGACCGCCTACCTGGACGCCGTCAGCCGTCCGCGCTGATTTCCACTATGGCTTTAGGTGAATTCACAAGCGCATGCCGTTGGGGTAACGTTCCGTCATGGATGCGAAGGTCAATCCGACGGAAACCGAAGGCGCCGACTGCCACGTCTGCGGCCACTTCGGCACGCGGCAATGCGCCTTCGACGAAGCCCCGCGCTGCCGGTCCTTCCTTACCTGGACGGATCTCTGGCAGCGCGAGATGCAGTCCATCAAGCGCGCCCAGCGCACCACCTACCTGCTGGCGGGCGTCGTCGCGCTCCTGGCGATCTTCGTGATGGTCCTGCCGCTCCTGCTCGGCTAGGCGCAGTTGCGGACGATGAAGGCCTTCACTGCCGCGGCATCCGGCGGCATCACCTCGACGCGCTGCGGCAGCTGCTCGATGCCATCCAGTTCCGCCGGCCGCGTGGGATCGCGCCCCAGCGCTTCCTGGATGGTCTCGGCGAACTTCACCGGCTGAGCCGTCTCAAGCACCACCATCGGCGTCTGCGCATCGAAGTGTTCGCGCGCGACCTTCACCGCGTCGGCGGTGTGCGTGTCGATCATGGTGCCGTACTGCTGCCAGACGTCGCGGATGGTCGCCAGGCGGTCGGCGTGGCTGCTGCTGCCGGAGACAAAGCCGAAGTCGGGCAGCCCGGTGAAATAAGGCGAGTGGCTGAGGTCGAAGCTGCGCCCGGCATCCACCGCCTGCCACAGCTCGCGCACCACGCCGGCGTCGCGGCCGACCAGGTCGAAGACGAAGCGCTCGAAGTTCGACGCCTTGGAAATGTCCATCGACGGGCTCGAGGTCACGTAGGTCTCGGCCGTCGCGCGCGGGCGATACACGCCGGTGCGGAAGAACTCGTCGAGCACGTTGTTCTCGTTGGTCGCCAGCACCAGGCGGCGGATCGGCAGGCCCATCATGCGCGCGATGTGGCCGGCGCAGATGTTGCCGAAGTTGCCCGACGGCACGCTGAAATCCACCTGTTCGTCGTTCGACTGCGTGGCGGCGAAGTAGCCCTTGAAGTAGTAGATCACCTGCGCCGCGACGCGCGCCCAGTTGATCGAATTGACGGCGCCGATCTTGTACCGCGCCTTGAAGGCGGCGTCGTTCGATACCGCCTTCACGATGTCCTGGCAGTCGTCGAACATGCCCTCGATGGCGATGTTGAAGATGTTGGCGTCCGCCAGCGAATACATCTGCGCGCGCTGGAACGCGCTCATCTTGCCGTGCGGCGACAGCATGAAGACGCGCACGCCGTGCTTGCCGCGCATCGCGTACTCGGCCGCCGAGCCGGTGTCGCCGGAAGTGGCGCCGAGGATATTGATCGTCTCGTTGCGCTTGGCCAGCACGTACTCGAACAGGTTGCCGAGCAGCTGCATCGCCATGTCCTTGAAGGCGAGCGTCGGGCCGTTCGAGAGTTCCAGCAGGTGGAAGTTGGGCGCCAGGGTGGTCAGCGGCGTGATGTCGGCCGCGTCGCGGCCGGGGCGGCACCAGCGGTAGGTGCGTTCCGTGTAGGTGCGGTCGACCAGCGTCTTGAGGTCGCAAGCCGGGATGTCGTCGATGAACTTCTGCAGCACCCGCAGCGCCAGCGCCGCATAGGGCAGCTCGCGCCAATCGGCGAGTTCCGCCGCGCTCACTTCGGGATAGGACTCCGGCAGGTAGAGCCCGCCGTCGGGCGCCAGGCCGCCGAGCAGGATGTCGCAGAAGGCCTGGGGCTTGGCGTTACCGCGCGTGCTGATGTAGCGCATGGCCGGGCCTACTTGTCGAGGTTCTCGAGGCGCAGGCGGATCACCTTGCGCTTGACCACCGGCAGCGCCTCGATCTTCGCGATGGCGCCGTCGATCGCCTTCTCGCGCGTGAGGTGGGTCAGCATGATGATGTCGGTCTGCAACTCGCCCTCGCCGGGCTCGCGCTGGATCATGGCGTCGATCGAGATCTGCTGGTCGGCGAGGATGCGGGTGACTTCCGCCAGCACGCCGGGCTTGTCCTCGACTCGCAGGCGCAGGTAGTAGCTGGTCTCGACCTCCGCCATCGGCAGGATCGGCGTGTCGACCACGGCATTCGGCTGGAACGCCAGGTGGGGCACGCGATGCTCGGGATCGGCGGTGGCCACGCGGGTGATGTCGACGAGGTCGGCGATCACCGCGCTGGCGGTCGGCTCGGCGCCCGCCCCCTTGCCGTAGTAGAGCGTCGAGCCGACGGCATCGGCCTGCACCAGCACGGCGTTCATGGCGCCCTCGACGTTGGCGATCAGGCGCTTGGAAGGCACCAGCGTCGGGTGCACGCGCAGCTCGACGCCGTCGGAGCGGCGCTTGGTGATGCCCAGCAGCTTGATGCGGTAGCCGAGCTGCTCGGCGTACTTGATGTCCTCGGCTTCCAACTTGCTGATGCCCTCGACGTAGGCCTTGTCGAACTGCATCGGGATGCCGAAGGCGATCGCCGACATGATGGTCAGCTTGTGCGCGGCGTCGACGCCCTCGATGTCGAAGGTCGGATCGGCTTCGGCGTAGCCGAGGCGCTGGGCTTCCTTCAGCACGTCGCCGAACGGCAGACCCTTGTCGCGCATCTCGGACAGGATGAAGTTGGTGGTGCCGTTGATGATGCCGGCGATCCACTGGATGCGGTTGGCGGTCAGGCCTTCGCGCAGCGCCTTGATGATCGGGATGCCGCCCGCCACGGCCGCCTCGAAGGCGACCATGACGCCCTTCTTCTGGGCCGCCGCGAAGATCTCGTTGCCGTGCACGGCGAGCAGCGCCTTGTTGGCGGTGACGACGTGCTTGCCGTTCTCGATGGCCTTGAGCACCAGGTCCTTGGCGACGCCGTAGCCGCCGATCAGCTCGACCACGATGTCGACGTTGGGATCGGCGACGACCGCGAAGGCGTCGTCGGTCAGCCGGACCTTGCCGCCGGTGACCTGCTTCGCCAGTTCGAGGTTCTTGTCGGCGACCACCGAGACGCGGATCGGGCGGCCGGCGCGGCGGGTGATCTCCGCCTCGTTGCGCGTCAGGACGGTATAGGTGCCTCCCCCGACGGTGCCGATGCCGAGGAGTCCAACGTTGATTGGGTTCATGTGTTCAGTGGAAAGAGTGTGAAACGAATCAGGTCGCGTGCCGTTTCCGGTAGCCATCCAGGAAGCGAGCGACGCGGCCGATCGCCTCGCGCAGGTCGTCCTCGTAGGGCAGGAAGACCAGGCGGAAATGGTCGGGATGCGGCCAGTTGAATCCCGTCCCCTGCACCAGCAGCACGCGCTGCTCCTGCAGCAGTTCGAGGATGAACTCCTGGTCGTCGTCGATCGGGTACATCTTCGGATCGAGGCGCGGGAACATGTAGAGCGTGGCCTTGGGCTTGACGCAGCTGACGCCGGGAATCGAGGTGATCAGGTCGTAGGCGACGTCGCGCTGGCGGTGCAGCCGCCCGCCGGGCGCCACCAGGTCGCCGATGCTCTGGTAGCCGCCCAGCGCGGTCTGGATGCCGTACTGGCCGGGCACGTTGGCGCACAGCCGCATCGAGGCCAGCATGTCGAGGCCCTCGATGTAGTCGGCCGCCGGGCGCTTCTCGCCGGAGACCACCATCCAGCCGGCACGATAGCCGCAGGAGCGGTAGTTCTTGGAGAGGCCGTTGAAGCTGATGGTCAGCACGTCCTCCGACAGCGAGGCCAGCGCGGTGTGCTTGGCATCGTCGTAGAGCACCTTGTCGTAGACCTCGTCGGCGTAGAGGATGAGGTCGTGGGTGCGGGCGATCTCGATGATTTCCTTCAGCAGGTCGTCCGGATAGACGGCGCCGGTCGGGTTGTTCGGGTTGATCACCACGATGGCGCGCGTGTTCGGCGTGATCTTGGCGCGGATGTCGTTGACGTCCGGCAGCCAGCCGTTCGACTCGTCGCACAGGTAGTGGCGCGGCGTGCCGCCGGAGAGGCTCACCGCGGCGGTCCACAGCGGATAGTCGGGCGCCGGCACCAGCACCTCGTCGCCCGAGTTGAGCAGCGCGTTCATGGCGATCACGATCAGCTCGGAAACGCCGTTGCCGAGGTAGATGTCGTCGATGGTGACGCCCTTGATCTGCTTCTGCTGGGTGTAGTGCATCACCGCCTTGCGCGCGGCGAAGATGCCCTTGGAGTCCGAATAGCCCGAGGCGGCGGGCAGGTTGCGGATCATGTCCTGCTGGATTTCCTCCGGCGAATCGAAGCCGAAGGAGCCGAGGTTGCCGATGTTCAGCTTGATGATGCGATGGCCCTCGTCCTCCATCTGCTTGGCACGCGCGAGCACGGGGCCGCGGATGTCATAACAGACGTTGGCGAGCTTGGCGGATTTCGCTATCGGTTGCATCGGGTCGAACCATCCTTCCGGAACGTTGCCGTATCCATGACGGCGCGGCGACGACCCGTGACAAGGCCAGCACCGCGAAAGGGTATAATCTTACCGGAGCCCCTGCCCACCGGCAAATGCGGGCAGCGGCCCCTTTCCAGTCCGATGAAACTTTACGCCGACCCCCGCCCCACCTTCCATGTCGTCACCTCGCTCGGCCCCGGCTACGTCGCCGTCGACGCCCAGCGCTACGAGCGCAGCCTGCTGCTGCAGGCCGATCGCATCGACCCGGCCTGGGGGCCGGCGCACCCCGACATGCTGAGCGCAGCGCATCTCGCCCCGCTGGCCGGCATCGGCTGCGACCTGGTGCTGCTCGGCACCGGCGACCGCCAGCGCTTTCCCGCGCCGGCCGTGATGCGGCCTTTGATCGAGGCGCGCGTCGGGATCGAAGTGATGGACACCGCGGCCGCCTGCCGCACCTACAACATTCTCGTGGCCGAAGGACGCAAGGTCGCCGCCGCGCTGATCGTGGAATCGGCCGCGTGACCGGCGGGCAGGCTTCCCGCCGCTGGATCGCGCTGGCGACCCTGCTGGCGCTGTTCGCCGCCATCTGGTTCGGCCCGCTCGACTACCGCAAGCTGGTCAAGCCCGACGAGGGACGCTACGCCGAGATTCCCCGCGAGATGGTCGCCACGGGAGACTGGACCACGCCGCGGCTGAACGGCATCAAGTATTTCGAGAAGCCCGCCCTCCAGTACTGGGCGACCGCCGTCGCCTACGAGGCCTTCGGCGAGCACCACTGGACATCGCGCCTGTGGACGGCCCTGACGGGCTTCCTCGGCGTCCTGGCGACGGCCTTCGCGGCCACCCGGCTGTGGGGCGGCGCCGCCGGCTTCGCCGCCGCCGCGGTGCTCGCCAGCAGCCTGCTCTACGTGCTGATCGGCCATATCAACACCCTGGACATGGGGGTGAGCTTCTTCCTGTCGACGGCGGTGTTCGCCTTCGTCCTGGCGCAGCGCGACGGCGCGCGGCCCATCGAGCGGCGCAACTGGATGTGGGCCGCCTGGGCGCTGCTGGGCGGCGCCATGCTGTCGAAGGGCCTGATCGGCCTCGTGCTGCCCGGCGCCACGCTGGTCGGCTACACCCTCTGGCAGCGCGACTGGAAGCTGTGGACGCGGCTGCACTTGGTCTCGGGCCTCGCCATCCTGCTGGCCGTCAGCGCGCCGTGGTTCATCGCGGTGTCGATCGACAACCCCGAGTTCCCGCACTTCTTCTTCATCCACGAGCACTTCGAGCGCTTCCTGACCAAGGTGCACGGCCGCTACCAGCCGATGTGGTACTTCATCCCGGTGCTGCTCGGCGGCATCGCACCGTGGCTGGTCGGCTTCCTCGCCATGCTGGCGCGGGCGCCCGCGCAGGACGCCGCGCACTTCCAGCCGCGCCGCTTCCTGCTGGTATGGATCGCGGTGGTGTTCGGCTTCTTCTCCGTCTCGGACTCGAAGCTGGTCTCCTACATCCTGCCCTTGTTCCCGGCGCTCGCTGCGCTGATCGGCTGGCACCTGGCGCGGCTGGCGCCGCGGGCGCTCGCCTGGCAGGCGCTGCCCTGGATTCCGCTCGGCCTCGCCGGCATGGCGCTGGCGCCGCGCGTCGTCGGCTTCGCCAGCCCGGAAGTGCCCGCGGAACTCTACGAGAACTACGTGCCGTGGCTGGTGGCGGCCTGCGGCTGCCTCGCCGCGGGCGCGGCCGGCGCCGCCATCCTGGCCGCCAGGAACAGGGCGGCTGCATCCATCGCCTGCCTCGCCGCCGGCGGGCTGCTGTTCGCGCAGCTGGCGCTCAACGGCCACGACAGCCTGTCGCCGTCGAATTCCGCCTATCATATCGCCCGGCAAATCGCGCCCCAGCTGAGCGCCGACGCACCGTTCTTCAGCGTCAACACCTACGACCAGACCCTGCCCTTCTATCTCAATCGCACGATGACGATGGTGATCTACAAGGACGAGCTCGGATTCGGCATCGCCCAGGAGCCGGACAAGTTCATCCCCGACATGGCAGGTTTCGAGAAGGCCTGGCGCGCGGCGCCGAAGGCCTTCGCGCTGATGTCGCCGGACGACTACCAACGCCTGAAAGCCCAAGGACTGCCCATGCACCTGCTCGCCGCGGACACGCGCCGCATCATCGTTTCCAAGCCATGAGCTCGATCGCCTTCTCGCTCGTCATCACCGGCGTGCTGCTCAATGCCGCCGCCCAGCTGCTGCTCAAGGCGGGCACCAATGCCATCGGGCACTTCGACTTCCATGCCGAGAACATCCTGCCGATCGGCCTCAAGCTGGCCTTCGAGCCGCACATCCTCGGCGGCATGACCTGCTACGCCGTGAGCCTGGTGGTGTGGATCATGGCGCTGTCGCGCACGCCCGTCTCGGTCGCCTACCCGATGCTGTCGATCGGCTACGTCATCAACGCCTTCGTCGCCTACATGTGGTTCGGCGAGGCGCTGGCCAGCCAGAAGCTGCTTGGCATCGGCTTCATCGTCATCGGCGTCTATCTGGTGGCGAAATCGTGACCGGCCTTCCCTTCCTGCCATTCACCCGGCCGTCGATCGACGAGGCCACCATCGCGGCCGTCGGCGACGTGCTGCGTTCCGGCTGGATCACCAGCGGTCCCAAGGTCCAGGCGTTCGAGGCGGCGCTCTCCGAATACTGCGGCGGCCGCACGGTGCGCGCCTTCAACTCGGGCACGGCGACGCTGGAGGTCGCGCTGCGGCTGGCCGGCGTCGGCCCCGGCGACGAAGTGATCACCACGCCGCTGACCTGGGTGGCGACCGCCAACGTGGTGCTCGAGGTCGGCGCCCGTCCGGTGTTCGTCGACATCGACCCCGCCACGCGCAACATCGATCCGGACCGGATCGAGGCGGCGATCACGCCGAAGACCCGGGCCATCATCCCGGTCGACCTCGCCGGCCTGCCTGCCGACCGCGACCGCATCTACGCCGTCGCGAATGCGCACCGGCTGCGGGTGGTCGAGGATGCCGCGCAATCGCTGGGCGCCTCGTGGGGCGGCAAGCCGATCGGCGCCACCGGCGATTTCGTCTCCTTCAGCTTCCACGCCAACAAGAACCTCACCACCACCGAGGGCGGCGCGCTGGTGCTGCCGGCCGATGCCGACCCCAGGCTGTGCGAGCGCCTGCGCCTGCAGGGCGTGCAGCGCTTCCCCGACGGCGGCATGGACGTCGACGTGCTGGGCGGCAAGTTCAACCTCACCGACGTCGCGGCGGCAGTCGGGCTCGGCCAGCTGCCGCACCTGGCGCAATTCACCGCCCGCCGCCGCGCGCTGGCGCGCCGCTACTTCGACCGCATCGACCCGGCATTGGGCCTTGCCCTGCCGCCGGCCGACTTCGAGAACTCCAACTGGCACATGTTCCAGGTGCTGCTGCCGGCGAACCGCGACCGCGGCGCCTTCATCGCCGCCATGAAGGACCGCGGCATCGGCGTCGGGGTGCACTACCCGGCGCTCCACCTGTTCAGCCTCTACCGCAAGCTCGGCTGGAAGGAAGGCGACTTCCCGCATGCCGAGGACGTCGGCCGGCGCATCGCCACCCTGCCGCTGTTCCCCGCCATGGCGGACGGCGACGTGGACCGTGTATGCTGCGCGCTTGGCGAATGCCTTCAACAACAATGAGCCACCCCGAACTCTCCGTCATCGTCCCCGTCTATAACGAGCAGGCCGGGCTGGCCGCGCTGTTCGCGCGGCTCTATCCGGCGCTCGATGCGCTGGGGACCACCTATGAGGTCATCTTCGTCGACGACGGCAGCAAGGACCGCTCGGCCGCCATGCTGCGCGCCCAGTGGGAGCAGCGCCCCGACGTCACGCGCGTCGTCCTGCTGGCCGCCAACGCCGGCCAGCACATGGCCATCATGGCAGCCTTCGAGCACAGCCATGGCGACATCGTGGTGACGCTCGACGCCGACCTGCAGAACCCGCCGGAGGAGATCGGCAAGCTGGTCGCCAAGATGCGCGAAGGCTACGACTGCGTCGGCTCGATCCGCATGAACCGCCAGGACACGCTGTTCCGCCGCTGGGCCTCGAAGGCCATGAACGGCCTGCGCGAGCGCATCACGCGCATCAAGATGACCGACCAGGGCTGCATGCTGCGCGCCTACTCGCGCGGCATCGTCGACACCATCAACAGCTGCAAGGAAGTCAGCACCTTCATCCCGGCGCTGGCGTATTCGTTCGCGCAGAAGCCGACCGAAGTCGAGGTCGCGCACGAGGAGCGCCACGCCGGCGAATCGAAGTATTCGCTCTACGGCCTGATCCGCCTCAACTTCGACCTGATGACCGGCTTCTCGCTGGTGCCGCTGCAGTGGTTCTCGATGGGCGGCATGGTGATCTCGCTGCTGTCGGTGCTGTTCGTGATCTACCTGGCGATCCGCCGCGTCATCGTCGGCCCCGAGGCCGAGGGCCTGTTCACGCTGTTCGGCATCGCCTTCTTCCTGATCGGCCTGACGCTGTTCGGCGTCGGCCTGGTCGGCGAATACATCGGCCGCATCTACCAGCAGGTGCGGCACCGGCCGCGCTACACCATCGGCGCGGTGCTGGAGAACCAGGTTTCGGCGCAGGCCACCGCGCGCGAAGCGAAGTCCGCATGACGCGCGCCGTCGTCTTCGCCTACCACAACGTCGGCGTCCGCTGCCTCAAGGTGCTGCTGGCGCAGGGCGTCGACGTGCGTCTGGTCGTCACCCACGAGGACAATCCCAACGAGACCATCTGGTTCGAGAGCGTCGCGAAGACCGCGGCCGAGTACGGCATTCCCGCCGTCACGCCCGAGGACGCGAACCGCCCCGTGGTGCTGGCGCAGATCGAGGACTGC
>DASVZD010000281.1:0-4196 GCA_036391815.1 Rhodocyclaceae bacterium | reverse complement strand
GGCGGTGCCGGTCGCCGCCGTCCAGCCGCCCGCGCCGCCGCTCCAGGGTTGTCGCCGCATCGACGGCGTCGCCGCCAAGGATGGCGGCGTGTTCCAGCAGTCGCTGCAGAAAGCCGGCTTCACCGTCGCCGTGCTGCCGATGGAGGACCGCAGCTGGTGGGTCATCATCCCCGGCCTGCCGAACAAGGCGGCGGCCGACAAGAAGGCCGGCGAGGTCAAGGCCCTCGGCATCACCGACTTCCACGTCATCCAGGGCGAGAGGGGCAGCTTCGTCATCTCGCTCGGCGTGTTCGCGGACGAAGCGGCCGCCACCCAGTTCCTCCAGGCGACCATGAAGAAGGGCGTGAAGTCGGCGCGCATCGAGGCGCGATCGAAGCCGGCCGCCGCGCTGCGCCTGGAACTGCGCGGGCCGGCGGATCTCCTCGCGCGGCGGTTGCCGCAGTTGATGGCTGCCGCGCCGGGCGCCAGCGCCGTGGAGTGCCCATGACGTCCTTCGTCGTCGGGCTGACGGGCGGCATCGGCAGCGGCAAGAGCGCGGCTGCGGAAATCTTCGGCGAACTGGGCGCGGCGGTGGTCGACACCGACGCGATCGCCCATGAGATGACGGCGCCGGGCGGCGCCGCGATGCCGGCCATCCGCGCCGCTTTCGGCGATGCGGTGATCGCGGCTGACGGGAGCCTGAATCGGCCGGCGATGCGCGTGCTGGCATTTTCCGACGCCGCGGCGCGCGCGCGGCTGGAAGCCATCCTGCACCCGATGATCCGCGCGGAAAGCATCCGGCGCTGCGCGGCGGCGCCCCATCCCTACGCGGTGCTGGTGGTGCCGCTGCTGGTGGAGGCGGGCGACGCCTACCGCGAGATCCTCGGGCGCATCGTCACCGTGGATTGCCCGGAGGAGGCGCAGATCGCGCGGGTGACGGCGCGCAGCGGCCTGCCGAGGGACGAGGTGATGAAGATCCTGGCCGCGCAGTCGACCCGCGTCGCCCGCCTGGCCGCGGCCGACGACGTCATCGACAACGGCGGCGATCTCGCCGGCCTGCGGCGGCAGGTGGAAAGCCTCCACGGGCGCTATCTCGGGCTGGCGACGATGTCATCCGAAAGTTGAGCTTTTCGGCCGAATCGGTCAGAATTGCCCCTATTTTCGACCGGGCCGCCGCGTGATTACCTACGAATACCCTCTCAGCGAGCGCATCCGCACGTTGCTGCGCCTTGAGGACTTATTCGACAAGATCGCGCATTTCATCGATGCGGAGGACGGCGAGGATCACCACGTCGCATTGGTGACGCTGTTCGAGATCCTCGAAGTGGCCGCCCGCGCCGATCTCAAGTTCGATCTGGTGCAGGAACTCGAGCGGCAGCGCCAGATCCTGCTGTCCTTCCGCAACAATCCCGAGATTTCCGAGGAGGCGCTTTCCGGCGCGCTCTACGAGATCGAGCACGCGTCGGCGGCGATGCTCGCCATGCAGGGCAAGATCGGCCACTATCTGCGCGAGAACGAGTGGCTGATGAGCATCAAGAACCGCGTCGGCATCCCCGGGGGCGTCTGCGAGTTCGACCTGCCGTCCTACCATTTCTGGCTCAACCGCGACGCCGCCCTGCGGCGCGACGACCTGAACGGCTGGCTCGGCCCGATGCTGCCGATCCGCGACGGCTCCTCGATCGTGCTGCGCCTGCTGCGCGCTTCCGGCCGCCCCGAGGCGAAGGTGGCGGCGAACGGCGGCTACCAGCTGATGCTGGCCGGGCGCACCGCGCAGATGATCCGCCTGCGCGTCAACCGTTCCGACGCCTTCGTGCCTGAAATCGGCGCCAACAAATATGCGCTGAACATCCGCTTCCTCACGCCGGACACCGGCATGCGCCCGAAGCAGGCGGATGTGGACGTTCCCTTCGAACTCACCTTCTGCAACCTGTAGCCGCAGTTCCGCCGTCCCCGCTCCGATCGGCCGTACGCAAACCAGAACCAACCACGGTCATCGCCCCATGGCATCCGCAGACAATCGCAAGGACAAGCGCTATCCCTTCAAGTGGCAGGTGGCGATCGTGTTCGATTCCGCCGAGCAGAAGGAGACCTACCACGGGGTGACGCGGGACATTTCGACCGGCGGCTGCGCGGTGTTCACCGAGGAGAACATCTACTCCGAGCATGCGGTGTCGGTGCTGATCCAGCTGCCGCCCGAAAATCCGACCGGCCGGCGCAAGATCGTCGAGGCCAAGGGGCGCTTCGTCTATACGGTACTCTCGGCCGGCCACCAGAAATTCCGCTGCGGCATCCAGTTCGTCGGCTTCAAGGAAGGCGGCAAGAGTATATTGGCCAAGGCGTTCGCCAAACGCGACGTCACGTTCTAGCCATGACCGAGAAAGCCGGATCCGCCGTGGTCCCCTGCCCGCGCTGCGGCAAGCCCGTGGCGTGGATTCCCGAGAACCGCTTCCGCCCCTTCTGCTCCGAGCGCTGCAAGCAGATCGACCTCGGCGCCTGGGCTGCCGGCGAGTACCGCGTGCCGGTGGTCGAAGATCCCGACCGGCCCGACGCCGGGCCCGCGAAGGATCAGGACGCCTGATCCCAGGCCGCGCGGATCGCCGCGACGCCGTGGGCGCCGGCAGCCTGCGCCGCCTTCATGTCGCTGCGCGAGAGGCCGCCGAGCGCGAAGACCGGCAGCGGGAGATCGAGTGCCGCCTGCGCGAAGGCCGGCCAGCCGATGCCCGCCTGGCCAGGGTGGCTGGCCGTGGCCTGCACCGGCCCCAGCACCGCGAAATCCAGTCCCAGCTGCGCCGCGCGCTCCAGTTCCGCGCGCGTGTGGCACGAGGCCGCCACCAGCGCGAAGTCGGGACGCCGCGCCGCGTGCATCAGCTGGGCCGCGGAAAGATGCACGCCGTCGGCGCCTGCGCTGCGCGCCAGTTCGGCGTCGCCGTTCACCAGCGCGCGCGCGCCCGCGTCCTTGCACAGGCGCACCGCCGCGTGCACGAACGTCGACCGCTCGGCGCATGCCAGGCCCGGCTCGCGCAGCTGCACCAGCCGCAATCCACGTGCGAGCGACTGTTCCAGCTGCGTCAGCTGCAATGCCGCGCCGATCGCGCCGGCATGCGTGATGGCGTAGAAGTCCGGCAGTCGCAGCGCCGCCAGCACCGGGGCGTTGGCCGGCAGCATGGGCGCGACGTCCAGCGCGTCGGCGCGCTGCCACGACAAGGCGGCATGGACGTGGTCCTTGAGTTCGCCGCGCCAGGCGGTGACGCGGAAGAAATGCAGCCGCACATGCGCGTGCTCGTAGATGTGCTCGCGCATGATCCACGGCGTCGCTTCCAGCACCTCGATCTCCAGCTCCTCGTGCAGCTCGCGCACCAGCGCGTCGCGCGGCGTCTCCCCCGCTTCGACCTTGCCGCCGGGGAATTCCCAGTAGCCTGGATAGAAGGTGTCGGCCGCGCGCTGGCCGAGCAGGAAGGCGCCGTCCGGCCGCAGGATGACGGCGGCGGCGACTTCGGTGATGCCGGGGTACTTTGGGTGCGTCACTTCTTCCTTGCCGACCGCCCCGCGTAATCGCGGGCGAACTGCCAGGCGATGCGCCCGCTGCGCGCGCCGCGCATCAACGCCCACTGCAGCGCCTCCTGGCGAGCCGCTTCGCTCTGCCTTTCCGTCAGGCCGAATTCCACCAGCCAATGGGTGCAGATGTCGAGGTAGAGGTCCTGGTCGAACGGATAGAACGACAGCCAGAGGCCGAAGCGCTCCGACAGCGACACCTTCTCCTCGGTGGTCTCGCCCGGATGGATCTCGCCGCCGTCGCCGCGCTGGACTTCGAGGTTCTCGCCCATGAACTCCGGCATCAGGTGGCGGCGGTTCGACGTCGCATAGATCAGCAGGTTGTCCGGCGTGCCGGCGATCGAGCCGTCGAGCGCCGACTTGAGCGCCTTGTAGCCGGGCTCCGACGCCTCGAAGGAAAGATCGTCGCAGAAGATGACGAAGCGCTCGGGCCGCGTCGCGACAAGGTCGACGATCTCGGGCAGGTCGACCAGGTCGTTGCGGTCGACCTCGATCAGCCGCAGTCCCTTCGACGCGAACCTGTTCAGCGCGCCCTTCACCAACGACGACTTGCCGGTGCCGCGCGCGCCGGTCAGCAGCACGTTGTTGGCGCTGCGGCCCTGCACGAACTGGCGCGTGTTCTGTTCGAGGCGCTGCTTCTGCTCGTCGATGCCGACGAGGTCGTC
>DASVZD010000280.1:0-3945 GCA_036391815.1 Rhodocyclaceae bacterium | reverse complement strand
CGACTTCCTTCAGGCGCTTGGAAATGTCGCTGTTCTCGTCGTTGAGGTCGCCGAAGACGATGGCGCCTTGCGGGCAGGCTTCCTTGCACGCCGGCTGCTGGCCGCGGTCGATGCGCTGGACGCAGAAGGTGCAGGCCTCGACGCAACCGATGCCGCGCGGCATCTCCGGGTTCTGCGTGGTCAGCGCCTCATGCACGAACGAGCGCGCCTTGTACGGGCAGGCCATCATGCAGTAGCGGCAGCCGATGCAGATATGGCGGTCGACCAGCACGATGCCGTCGGCACGCTTGAACGAGGCGCCGGTCGGGCAGACATCGACGCAGGGCGGCTTGGCGCAGTGCTGACACATCATCGGCAGCGAATGCTGGCGGCCGGTGGCCTTCTCGACGAGGTCGATCTTGCGCACCCATTGCGAACGCTGGCGCGGGTCGGCAACTTCCTCGACGATGTTGTTTTCCTTGTTGCAGGCGGACACGCATTCTGTGCAGTCCGGCTTGCACTTGGTGGTGTCGATCAGCATGCCCCAGCGCACCTTGCTTGATGCGAGCTTGGTGCCCGTCTCGTCGGCGGTGGCGGCCTCGATCAGGTGGATGCCGGGGGCGATGGCAAGACCGGCGGCGCCGACGCCGGTCGCGGCAAGGAACGCGCGGCGCTTGTTCTCGGGGGCGTTCATTGATGTTCTCCGGACGGCATGGCGCCGGTAGCCTTGTAGCCGGCTTTCGGCTGGTGGCAGTCGAAGCAGTCCAGCTTGACGGCGGCGTAGGCGTGGCAGGCCTGGCAGAAGTTTTCGTTGCTGCCGGTCACGGCGCCATTGGTCTTGCTGGCATGGCACTCGATGCAGCCGTTGAGGCTGACCTTGGCGCCGCGCTCGCCCAGGCGCAGCGTGCGATCACGCTGGTGCTTGAGCATTTCCATGTGGTTGCGGCGCATCTCCTCGGGCGGCGCGACGCACTGCGTGCCCGGATTTGCGATGGTGATGGCCGGCTTTGCCACCTCGGCGTGCGCCGCCTGGAACAGCGGCAGCGCCAGCGCGAGGGCGGCGAGGAAATTGAGAGCGCGCGACATGGTCATGGTCCGTAGGATGGATCAGTTGCCTTCGCCGCCCAGACCCATGTTGATGTAGCCGGTCGGGCAGACGTCCATGCAGATGTGGCAGCCGATGCACTTCGAGTAGTCGGTCTCGACGTAGCGGCCGGTGCGCTGGTCCTTCTTGGCGACCCGCTTGACCGCGCCCTGCGGGCAGTAGATCACGCAGTTGTCGCACTCGAAGCACATGCCGCAGCTCATGCAGCGCTTGGCTTCCGCCTGGGCCTGGGCTTCGGTCAGCGCGATCAGGCGCTCTTCCATGTTGCCCAGCACGTTGTCGGAATTGACGATGTGCTGGTCGCGCTCGTTGCGCGGCGTGTAGCTGAAGTGGCCGAGGAACAGGTCCTTCGCCTCGATGACGGCGCGGTCGGCGCGGTCGTCGAAGTTGTGCAGGGCGTTCTTGTTGCTGAAGGTGGCGCGGGTGTAGCCCTCGGGCAGCGGCTCGAACGTGGCGCCGAACTTCTCGAGGTTGGCCGGCAGGTTGAACAGCTTCTTGTCGACCTTCGGGCGCTTGGCGATTTCCAGGCCCATGACGTACTCGTCGATGCCCTCGGCGGCGATGCGCGCGTGGCCGATGGCGGTCGTCAGCAGGTTCGGGTTGATGGCGTCGCCGCCGACGAACACGCCCGGCTGGCCGACGGCTTGCAGGTTCTTGTCGACGTTGGCGACGTTCTTCTGGTTCTTGTACGAATCCATGCCGTCCCACTCGATGTACTGGCCGACGGCGCAGACGATCAGGTCGGCGGGGATGTCGTACTCGGAGCCTTCCTGCGGCACCATCTTCTTGTTGACCCAGTCGACCTTGATGACGCGCAGGTGGGTGGCCTTGCCGGACGCATCCTTGACCACGGAAACGGGAGCGACGCAGGGCTGGAACTCGACGCCTTCCTCGAGGCACGCGTCGATCTCGTGCTTGGAGGCCGGCATTTCCTGGACGTGGCGGCGATAGGCGATGACGACCTCGGAGCTTTGCTTGAGCAGCGGCTGCAGCACGCGGGCGGTGCCCTCGCGCGAGGCGACGGTAACCTTCCGCTTGTCGTCGGCTTCGGGTGCCTTGGAGTCGCAGATCGCGCCGATGCGGCGCGCCACGGCGGCGCAGTCCATGGCGGTGTCGCCGCCGCCGATCACGACGATGTGCTTGCCGGTGCAGTCGATCTTGCCTTCGTTGAAGCCGCGCAGGAAGGTGATGCCGTCGGTGACGTTCGGCGCATCGGCGCCGGGGATGTCCAGCTTGTTGCCGGCCTGGGCGCCGATGCCGATGAACACGGCGTCGTAGTCCTTGCGCAGCTGGTCCATGGTGACGTCCTTGCCGACGCGGGTGTTGCAGCGGACTTCGATGCCGCCCATGTCGATGATGCGCTTGACTTCGGCATCGACGATGTCGCGCGGCGTGCGGTAGGCCGGCAGGCCGAAGCTCAGCATGCCGCCGAGCTTGTGGTAGGCCTCGAAGACGGTGATCTGGTGGCCCTTCTTGCGCAGCTGGTAGGCCACCGACAGGCCGGCGACGCCGCCGCCGATCACGGCGATCTTCTTGCCGGTCTCCTTCTCGGGCTTGGCGAAGCCGAGGCCCTTTTCAATGGCGTAGTTGCCGAGGAACTGCTCGACCGAGTTGATGCCGACGAAGTCCTCGACCTTGTTGCGGTTGCAGCCGGTCTGGCAGGGCGCCGGGCAGACGCGGCCCATGATCGCCGGGAAGGGGTTGCATTCCGTCAGGCGGCGCCAGGCGTATTCCTGCCACGGCATGGTCGGCTTGCCGTCGGCGCCGACCGGCGGCTTCTCGATGCCGCGCACGATGTTCAGGTAGGAGCGGATGTCCTCGCCGGCCGGGCAGTTGCCCTGGCACGGGGGGGTCTGCTGGACGTAGGTCGGGCACTTGTAGGTCCATCCCGCCTTGAACAGCTTCTCCTGCGAACGACGGAACTCGTTGTCTCCGTCCTTGTAGCGGCGGTAGGTGGTGTTCTGCGGGGTCTGATTATTCGTCGTGGACATTCTTGTCTCCGGTCTATTCGTGTTTACTGCTCGTTGCCTAATTTGATCGCGGTGCTGACCAGCTGGTGGACGCCGCCCACCATGCCGCTCTTGAAGCCGTAGTAGGGCAGGACCTTGGTGAACTGGGCCTTGCAGATCGCGCAGATGGTCGCCATGAAGTTGACGCCATGGTCGTCGACCACGCGCTGCAGCGCTTCCATGCGCGGCAGTGCGCCCTTGACGCGGATGTCCATCAGTTCGTCGGTCAGCACGCCGCCGCCGCCGCCGCAGCAGAAGGTCTTCTCGCCGATGGTTTCCTCGGCCATGTCGTAGAACTTGTTGGCCACCGCCTTGACGATGTGGCGCGGGATGTCGAACTGGCCGCCCGGGTAGTCGCCCATGCGCGAGCCGCGCGCGACGTTGCAGGAGTCGTGGAAGGTGATGACGCGGTGGTCGTTGGCTTCCTTGTCGAACTTGAGGCGGCCTTGCTGGATCAGGTCCCAGGTCACTTCGCAGATGTGCGACGGCTGCTTGTAGCGCGGATCGAGCTGCTTCTGCAGCTGGATGGCGAACGGGTCCTTGGCGCCGGCGCCGACGCCGGTCAGCGTGTTCCAGAAGGCGTAGGCGACGCGCCAGGCGTGGCCGCATTCGCCGACCACGATGCGCTTGACGCCGAGGTCGAGCGCGGCTTCGCGCACACGCTTGGCGATCTTGTGGAGCTGCTCGTAGTTGCCGATGAACATGCCGAAATTGCCGGCCTCGGAGGCGATCGACGAGAACGTCCAGGAGATGCCGGCGGCGTGGAACACCTTGCCGTAGCCGATGGTGGAGTCGATGTGCGGCTCGGCGAAGAAGTCGGCCGAGGGCGTGATCAGCAGGACTTCGGCGCCC
>DASVZD010000279.1:0-2005 GCA_036391815.1 Rhodocyclaceae bacterium | reverse complement strand
ACCCACCATGCCGCCGGCGTCGTTCGCCCCGCGAATGCGCACCGGCGAATCGGGTGTGAGCCGCGACTGACCGTCGATCACGACGCGGTCGCCCTCACGCAGCCCAGTGGCAACGATCGCCAAACCGCCTGCCGTTCGCTCTACGACCACGGCACGCTGCCTCGCCGTATCGGCGCGATCGACGATGTAGACGTACGAGCCCCGTTGTCCGGTGACGATTGCCTGCTGCGGCACAACCAGCGCGCTGTCCTCGTCGAACAGGTGCAGCGACGTGGACGCGAACTGTCCGGCCCAGAGTCGCCCGTTCATGTTGTCGAACGTGGCCTTGAGCTGCACCGTGCCGGTCGCCGTGTCCACCGCGTTGTCGATGAACGAAAGCTTGCCGAACATGCGGTCGCCCACAGCGGATCCGGCTTGCTGCACCGGCGCCGATCCAGAGTTACGGCGACCGCCCGTGCTAGGATCGGCGGACGCACCGTCAGTGGCCGCGCCGTCGCTGGCCATGGCGCCCGCCGCCGAGCCACCCGAGCCGCTGCCGCCGCCCTCGACGCCCGAGCGCCCTTGGCGGTCTTGAATCGGGTTCGCCGTGGCCGCCGCGGCCAGGGAGTCGATCGATGGCGACGCTGGCGCCACCCCGCCGGGAACCGCAGCGACCTCGAGGCCGCCGCGCGCACCGTATTGCAGCACCAGCGGCAGCTGCGACGACGGAATGGCGAAGCGAACAAGAATCGGGCGCACCTGGTTGATCACGACGAGCGGCGTGTTGCCGCCCGACCGGACCAGATTGCCGCGTTTGACCAGCAGGCTTCCGGTCTTACCGGCGATCGGCGCGCGGATGACGGTGTTGTCGAGATTGAACTTCGCCTGGGCCACGGCGGCGCGGTCGGAGCGGAGCGTGGCTTCGGCCGTGGCCGCGCTCGTGAGCTGGACGTCGCCCTCTTGCGGCGTAATGACCTTCGCGGCGAGGAGCTGCTTGTAGCGATCGGCGTTGGACTTGGCATTCACCCAGGTCGCGCTGTCACGCGCCAGACCGGCGAGCGCCTGCTCGTAGGCATTCTCGTACGGGCGCGCATCGACGTGAAAGAGCGCTTGACCCTGGCGCACTTCCTGGCCCTCCTGGAAGTCCACCGAGACGATGATGCCGTCGACCTGCGGCGTCACGGCCACGCTCTGCATCGGGGCCACGACGCCGTTGGCCTCGATCACATAGGGCACGTTGGCGCGACGCGCCTGCGCCACGGCCACGGTCGCGGGCTGACGTACGGGACGATCCGGCTTTTTCGCGCAGGCCGTGAGGAGAAATGGAACGAGTAGCGCACTAGCACAAACCAGCAACGATGCGCGACGATCGTCGAGTCGCAATCCGGTCATCGGTGAGGAATCAACGTTTGGGTACACAGCCGCGCGAGTGAGCGCGTGTGGTGGCGGGCTCGAGGGCCTATGAACGAGGGTGGTCGTGCAAAATCGATCGCAAATCACCCACGAATCTAGTACGCGCAAGTGGTTCAATGCGTTCGAATTCCGCCGGCCGGATCACCGATGTTCCTCCGGCCCCCACATTTTCCCCTCCCAGCACCGTCTGCGGCGCCGTTTGGCGGACCGCTGGGTATGACAAAACGAAGGATCTGCCATCGTTTCACGACGGCAGATCCTTCGCTCCGAAGCCTTCCCTCGCTACGGCTTCTTCTTGTCGATTTCGGCCTTCTTTCTGGCGGCCGCGCTGTCGATCTTGGCCTTCTTGGCGTCGGCGGCGCTGTCGATCGCCGACTTCGCTGCGTTGGCCTTGTCCTTCACGCTGTCCTTATTGACCTTGCCCTGAATCGTATCGGTCGTGGTCGTCGTGGTCTTGACGACCGTGTCAGTGGTCGGGACCGCTCGGCCAGCGACCGTATCAGCGGCGCGCATGGTCGTCGTGTCCGCAGCCGACTGCTCCTTGTTGCCCTTGCACGCAGCGGCGCTGAGTACTGCAGCGACCGCAAGCAGGGCCGACATCGTTCTGTTCATT
>DASVZD010000278.1:0-10350 GCA_036391815.1 Rhodocyclaceae bacterium | reverse complement strand
AGGCTGGCTCGGTTGCGGCAGCACCTGCTGCCAGCCGCTCGGGCATTCCTTGACGTACGGGTAGTAGCCCTTCGCGGCCGCGCAGTAGTACCAGAAGTTCTGGGGCGCCGGCGCGGCGGGCGCCGGGGCCGGAACGGCGGCCGGAGCCTGCTCGATGTAGACCGGCGCCGGCCGTTCGACCACGACGGGCGGATAGTAGGGCGGGTAATAGTAGTAGGGCGCCGGCGGGTAGCCCCAGGGCCCCCAGTATGGAGCGCCGATGACGACGCCGAAGTGCACGCGTCCGTGATGGTCTGCCCAGGCGGCGGTGCTGCCCAGGGTCGCCAGCGCGAGAAATGCGACCAGCCATTTGACGGTTTTCATAGCCCACTCCTTTCCGTGGCAGGATTGCATCACATGCCTGAGACAGGAATACGTCAGCCAGGTGCTCCTTTGTTAAAAAGTGTTGCGGTGCACGACCATGGCCCCGGTGCGGCCTGGGATAGAATGACCGCTCCTTTCCCAGGGAGGCGCGCCGCCCGGACGCCGCGGCGGGTTCGATCGATAGATGAAGCCGAGAGCCAAGAAAGCCAAGCCGGAAATCTTCGTCTGGAACAGCAAGTACCAGATCGGCATCGCGCACATCGACCGCCAGCACAAGAAGCTGGTCTCGCTCATCAATACCCTCGGCAACCGCCTGGCCGTGGATTCCGATCCGGTCGCCTCGATGGAGGTGTTCGACGAACTGGCCAGCTACGCCAACTACCATTTTCGCGCCGAAGAGAACCTGATGCACGAATGCCGGGTGGACGGCGAATTCGCCACTTCCCACAAGGCTTCGCACGCCTCCTTCGTCGCCGAGGTGGCGCGGGCGCGCAACTCCGCGCAGGACGAGCCCCTGCTGGTGCTGACCAAGACGCTGGGCTTCCTGTCGCGCTGGCTGATCTTCCATATCCTCGGCACCGACATGCGCATGGCCAACGAGATCATCGCGCTGGAGAAGGGGCTGACGCCGGCCGAGGCGCGCAATCGCGCCATCGAGAAGATGTCCGACACGCACGAGGTGCTGCTGCGGGCGCTCAACGAGATGTACGAGAACCTGGGCTCGCGCAACCAGGATTTCCTGCGCGCCAACAAGCAGCTCAAGGCGGAGCTGGAGTTCCACCGCCAGGCGGAAATGGAGCTGCGCAAGCTTTCCATGGCGGTCGAGCACAGTCCCGCGTCGACCTTCATCACCGACGCCAACGGCGTGTTCGAGTACGTCAACCCGAAGTTCGTCGAGGTCACCGGCTACACGATGGACGAAGTCGCGGGAAAGACGCCGCGGGTGCTCAAGTCCGGCGACATCCCGGACGAGGCATACGCCGAGTTCTGGCGCTCGATCTCCGGCAAGAACCAATGGTTCGGCGAATTCCGCAACCGGCGCAAGAACGGCGAGCTGTACTGGGACAAGATGTCGGTCACGCCGATCCTGAACCAGAACGGAGTCGTCACCCATTTCCTGGCGATCCAGGAGGACATCACCGCGCAGAAGGCGGCGGAAGAGGAGCTGAAGCGCTCGCACGCGCAGTTGCTGTCGTCGATGTCCGACTTGCGCGAACAGGCCCACGACCTGGCCCTGCTCAACCAGGCTTCCGACCTGCTGCAGACCTGCACCACCGAGGCCGAGGCCTGCCAGGCCGTCGCCCACATGGCGGAGAAGCTCGCGCTGGGCAGCGGCGGGGCGCTGGCGCTTGCCAGCGGCCGGACGTTCGCCACGGCCGTCGCCTGGGGCAAGGATGCCGACATGGCGGCCAGCTTCAATGCCGATGCCTGCTGGGGACTGCGCCGCGGCCAGCCGCACGAGGTGAATGCCGCCAACGGCTTGCTGTGCTCCCATTTCCGGAAGCCGCCGCGGCCCCCGCTATTCTGCTGCCCGCTGGTGGTGCAGGGCGAGACGGTCGGCCTGCTGCACGTGCGCGACGCGGCGGGGAGCGAGGGTGCGCGCTGGACGCGCGTCATGCAGGTGGCGATGGCCCTGGGCAATGCATTCAAGCTGGCGCTGACGAACATCCGCCTGCGGGTCGCCGAGCGCACCGAGGCCTGAACGCGGCGTCTCAGCGCTGCGGCAGGCTGAAGTAGAAGGCGGCGCCTGCATCGACCTGGCCTTCGGCCCATACGCGTCCGCCATGGCGCACGATGATGCGCTTGACGATGGCGAGTCCGATGCCGGTCCCCTCGAACTGGTCGGACTTGTGCAGCCGCTGGAAGACGCCGAACAGCTTATCGACGTACTGCATCTCGAAGCCGGCGCCGTTGTCCCTCACGCAATAGACGTTCTCGCCGTCGCGCGCCGCGCCGGAAATGTCGACCAGCCCCTGCTCGCGCCCGGCGGTGAACTTGACGGCGTTGGCGACCAGGTTGAGCAGCGCCTGGCGGATCAGCGTGCGGTCGCCCCTGGCCGGCGGCAGTTCGCCCAGCCGCAGGACGATGTTCCGCGCCGGCGCGCCGGCGCGCGCCTCCTCGAAGACTTCGGTGGCCAGGGCTGCCATGTCGATGGGCGCCAGCGCCATGTCCTGGCGCGAGGTGCGCGAGAAGGAGAGCAGATCGTCGATCAGCTCGCCCATGCGCTGCGCGTTGCTGCGGATGGTGGCGAGGCAGCGCCGCCCCTCGGCATCGAGGCGCGCGCCGTAGTCGTCGCCCAGGATGTGGGAGAAGCCGTCGATCGCGCGCAGCGGCGCGCGGAGGTCGTGCGACACGGAGTAGGAGAAGGCCTCGAGCTCCTTGTTCGCCGCCTCCAGTTGCGCCGTACGCTCGACGACGCGCCGCTCGAGGTCGCGGTTGAGTTCGCGGATGCGCTCCTCGGCCTGCTTCAGTTCGCTGCGCGCCCGGATCACCACGATGCCGAAGGCGAGGTCGGCCGCCAGCTCGTCGAGCAGCCGCGTCTCGTCGGGCGTGAAGGTCTGCGGCTCGGACGAGTAGATGCAGAGTGCGCCGAAGGGCTTGCCGGCGCTGTCCTTCAGCGGCAGGCAGGCGCTCGACCGGTAGCCGCGCTGCAGCGCATTCGCGCGCCACGGCAGCGCTTCCGGCGAGGTGGCGAAATCCTGGATGCAGCTGCTGAGGCCGGTGCGGATGGCGATTCCCGTCGGGCCGTGGCCGCGTTCGGTGTCCGCCCAGGTGATGTGGGCAGCGGCGAGATAGCCGTCCTCGACGCCGCCCCAGGCGACCGGTCGCACCGTCCTGGCCGCGTCGTCCTCCGCGTAGCCGATCCACGCCATGCGGTAGCCGGCATCGTCGCAGACGATCCGGCAAACCTCGTCGAGCAGGCTTTGCTCGTCGTCGGCGCGCAGCAGCGTCTTGTGGCAGTGGCCGACGGCGCGCAGCTCGCGGTTGGTGCGGCGCAGTTCGGCTTCGCTGGCCAGCAGTTCGGCGGTGCGCTCGCGGACCTTGTCCTCCAGCGTGTCGTGCGCGCGGCGCAGCCGCTCCTCGGCCTGCTTGAGGTCGCGGAAGATGAGGTCGAACGGCTCGCTGAAGCCGGTGACCAGCAGCGCCCGGTAGATCAGGTAGAAGGCGGCCAGCTTGACGAGGTGGCCGAGCATGTTGGCGAAGCCGTACACGCTGGCGTAGGCGGTGAAGCAAAGCTCGGAGAGGATCGTGAAGGCGATGGACGCGACGATCATCAGGTAAACGGGGCGGTTGAAGTCGCCGCGCATCCAATGCAGCGGGACCAGCGACGCCAGCAGCACCAGGCTGATCAGGTACTCGCTGTCGATCTTGAAGGGCGTCAGGCCCTGGCCTTCGATGAAGCAATCGGGAAATGCGCCGGAGAAGGTGAGCGCCAGGATGGCAAGGACCAGCGCCGAGAACGATGCCAGCAGCGCACGTTCGTCCACGCGAGTGCGCGACAGCAGCGGCGCCGCGCACAGCGTGGCGGCCTGCGCGTAGCGCGCGGCGATCCACAGCTGCGTCGGCAGGTTCGCGTCGTAGCCGGGAAAGATGTTCATTCCCTTGTACGCCAGGGCGTGGACCAGGTCGACGACCGCGATGAAGCCGTAGCCGATGCCCAGCGTCTTCAGGTAGCCGCTGGACAGGAAGCGGCGCGCGTTCCACGTCAGGGCCAGCAGCGCGAAGCCGACCGCGGCGGTGACGATCTCGACGAGGCTGTGGAAGAGGAGGTAGCTGTAGCGGCTGCTCAGGTAGAAGCCGAGGATGGCCAGCGCGCCCGCGCCCAGGTGCGGGCGCACCTCGAACCCATCCCGAGCCGACATCTGCAAGTCCCCTGTTCTTATGAGCGCGAGTGCCAAGAATGCGTCGCGCAGCTTCATGCCGGGTGCGTCCCCGACCTCCCGTTTATAGCAGCGGGAGTGTTCTCCCACAACCGGCATGTGGTTTTCCGCCGGGGACGGCTGGTAGACTCGGCGGCATGAAGAAGCTCATCGCACTGGCGTTGCTCGCCCTCGTCAACGCCGCCGCAGCGGCGAAGACGCCGGGCGAGGTCGACGTCGGCGGCGTGCTGCGCGAGGCCGAGCTGCAGGGCCTCGCCGGCCCCTCGCGCAAGCTGTCCGATTTTCGCGGCAAGCCGCTGATCATCAACGTGTGGGCCAGCTGGTGCGGACCCTGCCGCCAGGAGATGGGCTCGCTCGAACGCCTGTTCTGGCGCTTCGGCGGCAAACAGTTCCAGCTCATAGGTATTTCCACCGATGACCACGCGGAATCCGCCGCCGCCGCCGTGCGGGCGTCGAAGGTCAGCTTCCCCAACTTCATCGACCGGCAGCTGCTCATGGAGAACATGCTCGGCGCCGACCATATCCCGCTGACGCTGGTGGTCGACGCGCAGGGCCGCGTGCTGGGCAAGTTCTACGGCGCCAAGGACTGGGACGGTTCGGAAGGCCGTGCCGCGATCGCCAAGCTGCTGAAGGTCCGCCTCGACTGATTACTTCTTCTGCATCGGCAGGGCGAAATAGAACGTCGCGCCGTTATTGACCTCGCCCTCCGCCCATACTCGTCCGCCGTGCCTGGCAACGATCCGCTTGACGATGGCGAGTCCGATGCCGGTGCCCTCGAAATCGCTCGCGCGATGCAGGCGCTGGAATACGCCGAACAGCTTGTCGACATAGCGCATGTCGAAGCCGACGCCGTTGTCCTTCACGTGGAAGACGGCTTCGTCTCCGGCCAGCGAGCAGCCAACCTTGATTGCCGGTGCTTCCCTCGTGCGGCTGTACTTGATTGCGTTCGCCAGCAGGTTGACGAATACCTGTCGCATCATGGCGCCGTCTCCCCGTACACGGGGAAGGGGCTCGATGTGGAACTGCACGTTGTCGCCGGCAAGCGCCGGCGGGAATTCCTTGAACACGTCGCGCGCCAGCTTCTCCATGTCGATGTCGGAGCAGCTCAACTCACCCCGGCCGGTACGCGAGAAACTCAGGATGTCATCGATCAGCCGTCCCATCCGGCTGGTATTGTCCCGCACGGCCTCGAGCAGCCGCCTGCCTTCGTCGTCCAGTTTTGCCGTGTAGTCGTCCAGCAGAATCTTGGAGAACCCGTCGATGGCGCGCAACGGGGTGCGCAGGTCGTGCGAAACGGAATAGGAGAATGCTTCGAGTTCCTTGTTGGCTCGTTCGAGGTCGGCAGTACGATCGGCGACGCGCTGTTCGAGTTCCTGATTGAGCTTGCGGTCGCGGGCGTCCGAGCGCCTGCGTTCCAGTTCGGCGGCGGCCCGTGTCGCCACCAGTTGCAGCAGATGCGTGACGGGCGCATCGTCCGGCATCGGCTTGGTGCCCATTACGGCGATCAGGCCGATCGGCAGGCCTTTTGAGTCCCACAGGGGAATGCCGACGTAACTTTCGGCGCCCATTCCCGGCAGCAGCGCATCTTCGGGAAACAGTTGCTGAATGCCGTGAGGATAGACGCACAGTCGCCGGCCCATCACGTTTTCGCATGGCGTGCCCTTGAGGGCATAGCGCAGGTTCGGCGTGATCGCGCCCTTGGCGTACAAGGCCACCGTCTCCGCCATGTCCGGGTCGTCATCGATTCTGTCGATGAGGGCGTAGTCCATGTCGAGCTTCTCGCCAAGGAACTGTGCCAGCGCATTGAAGAAGTCCTCCCCGCCGGCCTGCCAGCCGCGCTGGGCGACGAACAGCAAGGCCTCATCCACGCGCTTGCGCTCGATCCGGGCGCGCAGTATGCGGATACCGAAGGCCGCATCGCGCGCCAGGTCCTCCAGCAGGCGTCGTTCGTCGGGCGTGAAGAAATCGGCCTCGGTGGAGTAGAGGGCGAGAATCCCGAAGGTGTTTGCGCTTTCGTTCTTGAGCGGTAGCGAGATGCTGGAACGATAGCCGCGCTGCAGGGCGTCGTCCCGCCAGGGAGCAGCCAGAGGATCGGCGGCATAATCCTGAATGCACACGCTTTCGCCGCTGCGAATGGCTGTGCCGCTCGGTCCGCGCCCCCGCTCGGTGTCGGCCCAGGTAATGCCCGCCTTGGCCAGATAGCAGTCCTCGACGCCGGCGGCTGCGATAGGACGTATGGTCTTCGCATCATCATGCTCGGCATATCCGACCCATGCCATGCGATAGCCGGCGTCGTTGCAAATGATGCGGCAGATACCCTCAAGCAGCGATTGTTCGTCCCCGGCGCGCATCATGACTGCGTGGCAGTTGCTGATGGCGCGCAATTCCCGGTTTTGCCGAATCAGCGGATCGTCGGCCCGCTTGCGCTCCGTCGTGCGATGGCCCGCTTGTTCCATTGTCTTTGTCCGCTCGTGCGGGGTATACGAAGCATCCCCGACAGATGCACCCAGGCCTCCCCCGACCCTATTGCAATCTAGGTCTTAAGACATAGGCCGTCAAGTCGGAATCGGCTGAATTTTGGACAGCGGCGGTGCCGTCCGCTTGGGCAGCGCAAACGACGAAGCGATCGGCCCCCCACGGGAGCCGGGCGCTATGCCGTGTGTGCGCCCTCGAACCAGGCCAGCTTGTCGTGCAGCTTGACGACCTGGCCGACGATGATCAGCGTCGGCGCGTGGAGGCCCGCGGCGACGGCCAGTTCGGGCAGCGTCGTCAGCGTGCCGGTGACGGTGCGCTGGCTGGGAGTCGTGCCCTGCTGGACGATGGCGGCCGGCCAGTCGGCCGGCAGGCCGTGCTCGATGAGCTTGGCGCACAGCGTCGGCAGGCCATGCAGCCCCATGTAGATGACCACGGTCTGGCGTCGGCGCGCGAGGCCGCCCCAGTCGAGGTCCATGGTGCCGTCCTTGAGGTGTCCGGTGACGAACACGCAGGCCTGCGAGTAGTCGCGATGGGTCAGCGGGATGCCGGTGTAGGAGGCGACGCCGGCGGCGGCCGTGACGCCCGGTACGACCTCGAAGGGGATGCCGTGCTCGGCGAGGGTTTCGACCTCCTCGCCGCCGCGCCCGAAGGTGTACGGGTCGCCGCCCTTGAGCCGCAGCACCGACTTGCCGGACTTGGCGAGCTCGACCAGCAGCATGTTGAGCTCTTCCTGCGGCAGCGCATGGTCGCCGCGGCGCTTGCCGGCGTAGGTCTTCTGCGCGCTCGGCGAGGCCTTGTCGAGGATGGCGGGCGAGACGAGATTGTCGTAGACGATCGCGTCGGCGCTGGCGATCAGGCGGGCGGCACGCAGCGTCAGCAGGTCGGGATCGCCGGGCCCGGCGCCGACGAGGTAGACCGTGCCGGGTTTGGCGGGACCTCTAGTCATGGTGTCTATTTGTTACAGCTACTGCTACTGCCGCAAGAACTGCAGCCTCCGCCGGCCGGACCGCAGCCGGGATTTCTGTTCGGGTGGTCGAAGACGAACTGGAATTCGCCCGGACGCAATTCTACAAAATCCAGGGTCGTTCCGGACAGCAGCGGCTGGCTGCGCGGCGAAATAAGCACCGTGACGCCTTCGCACTCGATCACCAGGTCCTGCTCGCGCTCCTCGTCGAAGCCCATGCCGTAGACGAGCTCGCCGTCCTCGTCGACCTTGGCGGCGACGCGCAGGACGGGCTCGTCGCCCTGGACCTCGGCCGTAGCCAGGATCTGGTCGGCGGCGGCCTTGGTCAGCCGGAACATTTTTGCGTCTCCCGCAGGCTTTCGATGCGCTCGCGCACGAAGCGCACGAATTTCGCGGGCCATTCGCAGCCGGCCGTGGCGCGCAAATGGCTGTATGAGGCGAGCAGGTTCTTGTAGACGATGCCGTCGTGCGTGCCGTCGACGCCGTGGCCGCGCGACATTTCATAGGCGTAGCGCGTGCCAGGCGGCAGGTGCTCGATGGACGAGTAGTGGAATTCGTGGGCGGGAATCTCGCCCGCGGGCTCCGGGCCGCGCCAAGGGTGTTCCGCCGTGGGGCGCAGCCTGACGTAGCCGCGGCCGACCGGCTTCTTGTGCATCACGACGTCCCCGGCGATGGCGCCGACCATGGGCATGCGCTTGCCGTTCCATTCGATCGAGCGCGCGAGGTACATCAGGCCGCCGCATTCGGCGTAGGTCGGCAGGCCCTTCTCGATGGCGGCGAAGATGTCGGCGCGCAGGCTGGCGTTTGCCGACAGCGCATCGAGGAAGGATTCCGGAAAGCCGCCGCCGATGAACAGGCCGTCGCACGCCGGCAGGCGTATGTCGCGCATGGCGTCGAAAGGCACCAGTTCGGCGCCCGCCGCGCGGAAGGCATCGATGTCGTCGGCGTAGTAGAAGCCGAAGGCGGCGTCCTGCGCGATGGCGATGCGCACCGGAGGCGTGCCGGCTATGACCTGCGGGGCGGGACGCGGCAGCGCTTCGTCCTTGCGGCTGACTTCGAGCAGGCGGTCGAGATCGACCTGTTCGGCGACTGCGGCGGCGATGTCGCTGATGTGGCGCTGCGCCGCGTACGCTTCATTGGCGGGCATCAGTCCAAGGTGGCGTTCCACCAGCTGCAGGCGGGGATCGTCCTGGATGGCGCCGATCACCGGCACGTCGGTGTAGTGCTCGATGATGGCGCGCAGCTTCGATTCATGGCGCTTGCCGCCGAGCTTGTTGAGGATCACGCCGGCGATCTTGAGATCGCGGTCGAAGGCTTGGTAGCCGAGGATCAGCGGCGCGATGCCGCGCGTCATGCCGCGCGCTTCCAGCACCAGGACGACCGGCAGATCGAGCAGCTTCGCCAGCGCGGCGTTGCTGTTCGAGCCTTCGAGGTCGAGGCCGTCGTACAGCCCCATGTTGCCCTCGACCATGCAGACGTCGGCATCCCAGCCGTGGCGCGCGAACTGGGCGCGCAGGTCGTCGTTGGGCGAGAGGTAGAAATCGAGGTTGCGGCAGGTGCGGCCGGCGGCCGTCCCGAGCCACAGCGGATCGATGTAGTCGGGGCCCTTCTTGAACGGCTGGACGATCTTGCCGCGCGCGCGCAGGGCGGCGGCAAGGCCGATGCTGATGGTGGTCTTGCCGGAAGACTTGTGCGCGGCGGAAATCAGGAAGCGATGCATGTCGTGCTTCCGGCGAACTGCGGCGGAACTGGCGGAATCAATCCGCCAGCGCGCCCGCGGCCTGCAGCTTGGCGATGTTGTCTTCCGGCAGGAACTTGAGGACATGCACGCCGACGACCACCATGGTGAAGGCGATGCCGATGCCGCCGAAACCGAGCAGGAATTCGGGCAGGCTCGGCGAATAGACGTCGATCCGGCCGTCGAAGAAGCTGCTGGTCGCCGTCATGCCGGGGAAGATGTCGAGCGGGAAGGCTTCGCCGCCGATGATGAAGACGTAGAGCTGGCAGAAGGCGCCGAGGATCACCAGCAGCGACGCCAGCGTCACCGAGCCGCCCATGAAAATCAGCGCCAGCGGCACGACGGTGCCGGCGAGCAGCCAGCCGCCCCAGAACAGCTGCGGGAAGATGCCGCCGTCGACCAGGATGAAGTGCTCGAAGGCGGTCTGCTTGGCGTAGTAGATGTTGGTCAGGTGATAGACGGCGACGAAGTAGAACACCGCGGCGATGAAGGTCGCCAGCAGCTTCTTGAAGCGCTTGTGGATCTCGGGGTGCAGTTCCATGCCGTTCCACAGGTACATCGCCTTCTGCACCACCATGAAGACAGCCATGCCCCAGGCAAACGACATGATGATGAACATCGGCGCGATTACGGCGGACTGGTAGGCCTGGCGGGCGACCAGGAAGCCGAAGATCGAGCCCGTGCCGGTGGTCAGCATCAGGCGCCAGATGAAGGCCGCGAAGCCGGCGGGCTTGGAGAAGGGGTACATGCGCTTCTCCATCAGGGTCCACATGTAGACGAAGGCGATGGCGAACATGCCCGGGTAGAGGATCATGTTCCAGCCGAACACCGAGGTCAGAGTGACATGGGTGGCGGCCACCATGATGCGGTCGGCGCGGCCGAGGTCGAGCAGGATGACCACCAGGCCGGCCGCCAGCATGGCGAAGCAC